>NZ_JCALDY010000009.1:0-211463 GCF_059813095.1 Mycobacterium sp. NGS22 | reverse complement strand
GGTTTCGCGCGTTGTCTCTCTGGCCCTTTCCCGGGCCTGGTGCTGGGCCTGGTGTTCGGCGGCGATCGCGAGCGCGGCCGCACCCTGGATTCGGTGAAATCCCTTGCGGTCGTAGAGGTGCGTAACGATCCCACCCAGCAACAGTCCGATCACCAGGCCGATCGACGTCTTCAGCAACGCCTGGGACAAGCCGGCATCCGCGTGGCCGTCGAAGTAGAGCAGCGAACGCACGCCGAGAAATACCTGATGCATCGGCTCGAACTCGGCAAGCCATCGGAAGAACGGCGGAACGGCTTCCAGCGGTACCGTCGCACCGGCCGAGGGCAACCCGAGGATGACGAAGATCAGCATGCTGACCAGCAGACCCATCGAACCCAGCACCGCGATCAGCGAACTCGACGTGATGCCCACCGCGCTGATGGCGAACACCCCGTAGAGCCACAGTTTCCAGCCCAGCGTGATGGGCATGCCCAACTTGTCGGCGATGGCCATGTACACACCCGATGTGAGCAACGCCAGCACCACCATCAGTCCCCACTTGACCAGCAAGGTGCTGAACCGGGAGATCCTGACCTGCCCGGCGAATCGATACACCGGACCGAATTCGGCAGGCACATAACCGAGCATCGAATCCACCAGAGTGCTGACCACGATGCTGCCGGTGAAGCCGGCCAGCAACAGCAACAGCGCATAGTAGAAGGCCGACAGGCCGTTTCCGGTGCCCGCAGGCAGTGGGTTGTGTACGGTCGACTTGATCTCGATCGGGTTGGCCACGGCCAGCAGGGCTGCGCCGGCCACCGGCGCCCCGCCGGCGCGGGCTACCACATCAGCCGAAAGTCCTTCGCCCAACTTGGTATTCGCCGTCGTCGCGACCTGAGTCAAGGTCTGGTTGGCGATGCTCGAGCCGAGCGTGCCCGCGCGGGGATTGGTCGAGATCGTGATCGTGGCGCGTTCCCCGCGGCTGGCTGTCAACGCGCTTTCGCCGAGCTCGTGCAGCGTCGACGAAAACGACACGGGGATAACCATTTCGCCGTATACCTGGGCACTGTCGAGGAGTTGTCTGCCTTCGGCCAGCGAGACCACCCGAACGTCGAACTTCTCCTTGTCCAGCTTGGCCACCATGGCATCGACGACCTGTTTGCCATACGGCCCGGCATCCTGGTTGACGACGGCGATCGGAAAATGCCGCAGATTGGTGGTCGGATTCAGGATGCCGCCGAGATACAGCGCGGACAGTGCGGATAACAGCGCCAGTGTGATGACGATCGGCGCCAGCCAGAACCGCACCTTCCGAAGCGACCCTGTGTTCCGATCGGGTTTGGGCATGGCGTGCCGAGGCTGCTTCTGAGACATGGGGACTCCTGTCGGTCGTGCCCACTCTAATGTGATCAGCCGCCGAGCTCGGCGTGCATCTCCCACACCAGGACCTCGCAGTCGTGCCGCGCGGTGATCCGCCGCGCACCGGCGTCGGTGCCGCGGACGGCATCGCCGGCGCCGAGTTCGCCGACGTCCTCGACAGTCAGTGCGCCCCGGGCGACGAACACATGCAGATACGGTGCCGACGGCAGCTCCACCGTGCCGCCCGGCCCCAGCCGGGCGACGTGCAGAGCGGCGTCCCGATTGTGCAGGGTGAGTGCGGCATCGCGTCCGGGGATGCCCGAAGCGACGGTGACCAGCTTCCCGTCGTGTAGCCGGTCGCCGATGTCGAGTTGCTGGTAGCTCGGCGCGATGGCGGACTGGTCGGGCGACACCCACATCTGGACGAAATGTACTGGCGTGCTTTCGGATTCGTTGGTCTCTGAGTGCAGGATGCCGCTGCCGGCCGACATGCGTTGCGCGAGGCCGGGATAGACGATGCCGTGGTTGCCGGACGAATCCCGATGGGTGAGTTCGCCGTCCAGCACCCAGGTGACGATCTCCATGTCCCGGTGCGGGTGCGAGTCGAACCCGGTGCCGGGTGCGACGACGTCGTCGTTGTTGACCAGTAGCAGTCCGTGATGGGTGTTGTCGGGGTCGTAGTAGTCGCCGAACGAGAAGGAATGCCGGGATTCCAGCCAGGGAGTGGTAGTGATCGCCCGGTCGGCTGCTCGCCGGATGTCCACGGTGGCAGGCATGGGTTCTACAGTAGTGCGGCGGGCGGGCGCGGTAGCGGCGGAGCCTCGGTTGTGAACCGTTGGCTTCTATTGTGAACATACGGTTTTCGGGGTGAAGCCAGGGCGGGATAATCGCAGAAAGTCCGCCCTGGGTTCACCCGCAACGCCATAACTTCACCCGCAACGCCGTAGCTTCACCCGCAACGCCGTAGCTTCACGCGCAAAGCCGTACACACGTCCGCGTGACACCAGCGCGAGCGGCCGGCGCAGGCCGTGCACCTAGGCGTGCGGGTATGTCGCCGCGGCGAGTTGCAGGATCTCGTCGCGATCGGCCGCCAGGAGAAAACCGGCGTCGATCGCCTCGTCGAGCGAGAGTGTGAAGCCGGCCAGGTATTCCTCCGCGCCGCCCGGGTACAGCCGGCGCAACGTGTCCTCGTCGAAGGGTTCGCCGGATCCGAAGATCGCCGCCATGATGTTCTCCTCGGCGCTGACCCCCGACGTTCGGGCGATCGGGATGTCCACCCACGGGGTCCGGACGCCTCCCGCGGCGATGCCGTGGGTGTCCAGGACCGGCTCCGGGAGTTCGCCCTCGCGCACCTCCAGCAGCGGCCCACTGGGCGGTGCCGCGCCGGTGCGGACCCAGTTGTGCAACCCGGCCAGGGCCGCCTGCACCACGTAGTGATGCTGCGGCCCGAAGTTGATGTAGTGGTCGAGTTGCTGGCCCATCAGGCTCTTGGTGGGTGTGTAGCCGGCCGCGAGGTCCTCGATCGGCGCCGAACCCGAATCGATGGCGGCGACCTGGATCGTGTAGTTGTCGGCGTGCGCGGCGCCGGCGATCTCCCAGACCCGCAGCAGGTCGTTGTCGGGTTGCCTGGCGAAGTAATAACCCTGCGGCGTCGTCCCGAACAGGTCGGTTTCGGTGATGACCGTGAGCAGCGGGACGCGCTGATCCGGCCGGAACTTGACCGATCCGGACGGGCCGTTGAGCAGCTCGAAGATGGATCGGTTGTCCACGGGCGCGGCGGGCCCGAAGCGCGAATGCACCAGGAACCCGTCGTACACCTCGGCGAGCGGATCGACGGCGTTGACGTAACTGGTCAAGAACATCGCCGACTGCGATTCGCCAAGGGCCACAACGTGTTCGGCGCTCAGCCCGCCCAGAAGCTCCGGACCCGCGTCTCGGACCAGCCGGCCGGCCTGGGAGAAGATGTCGTAGGCGAACGCGTCGCCGGGGTGGTTCAGGCCGGCGTAGCGTTCGGGACCCTGGCTCTTCAGGGACATGTCCATGTCCAGCAGGTTCATCCCGCCGTCGACGCCGACCTTCTGGACCGAGACCATGACATAGGCGTAGCCCGCCCGGATCACCTCGCGGTGCGCCATCATCCAGACCGCCGGAGCGTCGATGCCGCCACTGACGTTGAGCCATTCCACCAGCGCCGTGCCGTTGAACTTCGCGTGGTCGGTGGGCGTCAGCACCACGATGCGAGTGGTGTAATCGGCTGTAGCCGAAGGCTTTACGTTCCAGCGACCGTCAGGACCCAGCTCACCGTCCGGGACGTAGGACACCGCCGTCCCCGAGACGAAGAACTCGTTCACCTCATAACCCGCCGCGCCGATGTCGAAGGCTCCCAACAGAAGTAGCGGCTTACCGGGCATCGGTGCGACGGTGGGCGTATCTGTCATAGCGACTCCGGTAATCCGAACTTGGCGAACAACGACTCGTCGAGGAACGCGACGACGTGTGACACGCCGTCACTGCGGACATCCAGCACGTGCAGTTGGAACGGCACATGCCGGTCGCCCGCGCGCATGTACAGCGCGGCAGCCGGTTGCCCATTCGCCACCAGCGGGACCATGCGCATATCACCCGGCACCTCCGCGGGGCACTTCTGGTGGATGAGGGTGACGATGTCCCGCGCCCCGCGATACCAACCTGTGTAGGGCGGCATCTCCCAGATCGCCTCGGCCGTGAACAGTTCCACCAGCCGGTCGATGTCGTAGGCCTCGAATGCCGAGATGTAGCGCGCCAGCAGGTCCTGGGCCTCGGCCGATTCCGGGGCGGCCAACCGGTCCTCGGAACTGGGGCCGACGGCGTCCAGCTGGGTGCGGGCCCGCTGCAGCAGGCTGTTGACGGCGACGGTGGTGGTGCCGATCGCCTCGGCTACCTCGGCGGCCTTCCACTGCAGCACGTCGCGCAGCAACAACACGGCTCGCTGCCGGGGCGAGAGGTGCTGCAGCGCGGCCACGAACGCCAGCCGTACCGACTCCCGCTGGCCGACGACCTGCGACGGATCGGTCGGGTCGTCCCCTTGCGGCAGTGGCTCCAGCCAGGGCACCTCGCCGCGCTCGACCAGCTCCGCCGTCGGGTCCGAGCTGGTCGTGCCCAGCCCGGTGGGCAGCGGCCGGCGCTGCCGTCCCTCCAGTGCGGTCAGGCAGGTGTTGGTGGCGATGCGGTGCAACCAGGTGCGTACCGAGGATTTGCCCTCGAACCGGTCATAGGATTTCCAGGCCCGCAGCAGCGTCTCCTGCACCAGATCCTCGGCGTCGTGCAGCGAGCCCGTCATCCGGTAGCAGTGCGCCAGCAGTTCCCGCCGGTAGGGCTCGGCGTGGGCGGAGAAATCCCCGGTGGGGCCGGACGCGGTGTCTTCGGTGAGAACACTCACCCGGTCGAGACTACGCAGAGTCTGCGACAACTCCACGCGAGGAGTGGGCCTCATTCGCCTAAGCTGCCCTCAATGACTACCACCCGCACGGAACGGACCTTCGACGGTGTCGGCGGAGTGCGCATCGTCTACGACGTCTGGACGCCGGACGTCGCGCCGCGCGCGGTGGTGGTGCTGGCCCACGGATTCGGCGAGCATGCCCGGCGCTACGACCACGTCACGCAACGATTGGGTGCGGCCGGGTTGGTCACCTACGCCCTCGACCACCGCGGCCACGGACGCTCCGGCGGCAAGCGGGTGCAGGTCAGAGACATCTCGGAGTTCACCGCCGACCTGGACACCCTGGTCGGCATCGCGACCCGGGAGAACCCGGGTTGCAAGCGCATCGTGCTGGGCCACAGCATGGGCGGCGCGATCGTGTTCGCCTACGGCGTGGAACGTCCGGACAACTACGACTTGATGGTGCTGTCGGCGCCGGCGATCGCCGCGCAGGAGCTGGTGCCGAAGGTGGTGTCGGTGGCTGCCAAGGTGCTGGGGGTGCTGGCGCCCGGACTGCCGGTGCAGGCGCTGGACACCGACGCCATCTCCCGCGACCCGGACGTGGTCAAGGCGTACTACGACGACCCGCTGGTCTATCACGGCAAGGTCCCGGCCGGTATGGGGAGGGCCCTGCTTTCGGTGGGCGAGACGATGTCGGCGCGGGCACCGGCGATCACCGTGCCGTTGCTGGTGGTGCACGGCACCGGAGATCGGCTGATCCCGATCAGCGGCAGCCGCCAACTCATCCTCTGTGTGGGCTCCGACGACGTCCAGCTCAAGGAATACCCCGAGCTCTACCACGAGGTCTTCAACGAGCCCGAGCAGGACCAGGTGCTCGACGACGTCGTGTCGTGGATCAACTTACGGTTGTGAGGCCTGTCGGACCCCTCGGTTAGTTTGACTCCCATGACCGACGACAAGATGCTGTCCCGTATCGCGGCACTGCTGCGTCAGGCTGAAGGCACCGACAACCCGCACGAGTCCGATGCGTTCCTGAGCGCCGCGCAGCGGCTGGCGACGGCGGCGTCCATCGACCTGGCGGTGGCGCGTTCCCATTCGGCTAACCGCTCTGCAGCCCAGGCCCCCACCCAACGCACCATCACCATCGGCACCGCGGGCACCCGCGGATTGCGCACCTATGTGCAACTTTTCGTGCTGATCGCCTCGGCCAACGACGTGCGTTGTGACATCGCGTCCAACTCCACGTTCCTCTACGCCTACGGGTTCGCCGAGGACATCGACGCCGCGCACGCGTTGTACGCCAGCCTGGTCGTCCAGATGGTCCGCGCCTCGGACGCCTACCTGGCATCCGGCGCGCACCGACCGACACCCACCATCACCGCGCGGCTGAACTTCCAGCTCGCGTTCGGGGTGCGGGTCGGTCAGCGGCTGCTCGAGGCCCGCGAACAGGCCCGCCAGGAGGTGAGCAAGGACCGCGCCCGCGCCCCCGGAACGGCGATTGCGTTGCGGGACAAGGAAGTCGAGCTGCGCGACCACTACCGCAGCACGTCGCAGGCGCGCGGCACCTGGCAGGCCAGCCGGGCCACCGCCGGGTACTCCTCGGCGGCACGGCGCGCGGGTGACCGGGCCGGTCGGCGGGCGCGGCTGGGTAACAGCCCGGAGTTGCCGGGTGCGCGGACCGCACTGGGCCGGTGACGCGGGATTCCCAGCGCGCCAAGGTCTATGCGGCCGAGGTCTTCGTCCGCACCATGTTCGACCGTGCCGCCGAGCACGGGTCGTCCAGCGTGGAGTTCTTCGGCACGCAGTTGACGCTGCCGCCCGAGGGACGGTTCGCGTCGGTGGCGTCGGTGCAGCGCTACGTCGACGACGTGCTCGCGCTGCCGGCCGTTCGTGGCCAGTGGCCCGATGTGTCGCCGCTTCGGGTGCGCGCGCGCCGCGCGGCCACCGCGGCGCACTACGAAAACCGCGACGGCGCAGGCACTGTCGCCGTTCCGGATCGGAATACCGCCGACTGGGCGATGCGGGAGTTGGTGGTACTGCACGAGGTTGCACACCACCTGTGCCAGGTGGCACCTGCGCACGGACCGGAGTTCGTGGCCACGATGTGTGAGTTGACGGAGTTGGTGATGGGTCCCGAAGTCGGCTACGTGCTCAGGGTCGTGTACGCGAAAGAGGGTGTGTCGTGACCGATCCGGACGTGCGCGCCCGCGAGGTCGAGGCGCAGCTGACCGACGACGAGCGCTTCGCCCTGCTGGTCGGCGTGATGGGCGCCGGGGACATGTGGCCGCTGCGCGACGAGCGCATTCCGCCCGGCGTCCCGATGAGCGCCGGCTATGTGCCCGGTATCGACCGGCTGGGCGTGCCGGCGTTGCTGATGAGCGATGCCGGGCTCGGCGTCACGAATCCCGGATTCCGCCCGGGTGACACCGCCACCGCCCTCCCGGCCGGCTTGGCCTTGGCGGCGAGTTTCAACCCGGGGCTGGCCCGCGCCGCGGGCTCGGTGATCGGCGCGGAAGCGCGGGCCCGCGGGTTCAACGTCCAGCTGGCCGGCGCGATGAACCTGGCCCGCGACCCGCGCAACGGCCGAAATTTCGAATACTTCTCCGAGGATCCGTTTTTGACCGCGGTCATGGCCGGCGAGCAGGTCGTCGGCATCCAAGCGCAGGGCGTCATCTCGACCGTGAAGCACTTCTCGCTGAACTGCAACGAGACCAACCGGCACTGGCTGGACGCGGTGATCGACCCCGACGCGCACCGCGAGTCCGACCTGCTTGCCTTCGAGATCGCGATCGAGCGCGGCCGGCCCGGTGCGGTGATGGCCGCCTACAACAAGGTCAACGGCACGTACTGCGCGGCCAACGGCGTGCTGCTGAACGACGTGCTCAAGGGTGCGTGGGGATTCCGCGGCTGGGTGATGTCGGACTGGGGCGGGACGCCGAGCTGGGAGTGCGCACTGGGCGGGCTCGACCAGGAATGCGGCGCGCAGATCGACGCATTGCTGTGGCAGGCCGAGACGTTCGGCGAGCCACTGCGCGCCGCCATTGCCGACGGACGGCTGCCCCGGGAGCGATTGTCGGACATGGTGCGACGCATCCTGCGGTCCGTCTTCACGGTCGGGGTGGACCGCCGGGAGCCGGTGCCCGCCCCGAATATGAACGCACACAACGACATTGCCGCCGACATCGCCCGTCAGGGCATCGTGCTGCTGCAGAACCGGGGCGTGTTGCCTCTGCCGTCCGCGTCCCGGATCGCCGTGATCGGCGGTCATGCGCATCTGGGCGTGCCGGCCGGGTACGGCTCCAGCACCGTGCTGCCGCCCGGCGGCTACGCGGGTGTGGTCCCGATCGGCGGGACGGGTTTGGAAGCAGGCATGCGCCAGTTGTATCTGTTGCCGTCGAGCCCGCTCGAAGAACTGCGAAAGCTCCTGCCGCAAGCGCAGTTCGACTTCGATCCCGGCATCAACCCCGCCGAGGCAGTCCCGGTGGCGCGGCGCGCCGACATCGCGATCGTGTTCGCGATCCGTGCCGAAGGCGAGGGATTCGACGGTGCGGACCTGTCGTTGCCGTGGGGCCAGGACGCGTTGATCGCGGCCGTGGCGGCCGCCAACCCGCACACGGTGGTGGTGCTCGAGACCGGCAATCCGGTGACGATGCCGTGGCGTGATTCGGTAGACGCCATCGTGCAGGCCTGGTATCCCGGTCAGCAGGGCGGCCGGGCCATCGCGGAAGTACTTGCCGGACAGGCGAACCCGTCGGGGCGGCTACCGGTCACCTTCCCGGCCGACCTGGGTCAGACGCCCCGGCCGGACCTGGGGACGCCGAGCACCATTGACTACTCCGAGGGCGCCGAGGTCGGCTATCGATGGTTCGCGTCCACCGGTCAGGAGCCGATGTTCCCGTTCGGACACGGCCTGTCCTACACCACCTTCGACTACCGCGACCTGACCGTGACCGGGCCGGACCCGGTGACCGCCACCTGCACCGTGGTCAACACCGGCGAGCGGACCGGTGCCGAGGTGGCGCAGCTGTACCTGATCGGCGCTCCGGACGAAAAGTGCTGCCGGCTGCTGGGTTTCGAGAGGATCGAACTCGAGCCCGGCGAGTCGCGCCAAGTGCACATCGAAGCCGAACCGCGGCTGCTGGCCCGGTACCGCCGCGGCCAGTGGCGGATCAGGCCCGGCCGGCACGCGGTTGCCGTCGCAGCCTCGGCGACGGATCTGAAACTGATCGCGGAGATCGAGTTGGCCGGGCGTACGTTCGGAAGCTGAAGGGCCGCCGAACGCACGACCTGCCCGCCCTACTGGACCGGGACCAGTGCCTCGCCGCAGGTGCAGCGGTACGGCTCGGTGGCTCCGGAGCAGTGACAGGGGACCTCGACGCGAACGCGGCAGCCGCAGCCTTCGTGGCCGCAGGTCAACACGGTGTCGGCTTCGTGAGTTGCCATGGATATCACCTTCATCTGGATGGGAATGGTCGGAGGTTGTGCCTCCGTCATCAATATATACCCCATAGGGGTATTAGGTAAAGCGCGCGCCGGGATTCAGGGTGATCCGGTGCCCGGCACGTCGACCCGCGTCTGCGTGAGCCAGCCCGTGGAATCGCCGACGAACAGGCCCTCGTGGGTGGTCCGGTCGATCACCGGCAACCGACAATTGTCAATGTCCACAAAGTGGCTAGCGTTGGTCTATGCCCGCAGATGCAACCCCGCAAGCCGTCGATGCGTTCTTGGACAGCACGCTGATCGGCCTTGATCCGGCGTTGGCCGCGGCCGTCGAGGCCAGCGACGACGCCGGGCTGCCGCACATCGCGGTGTCGGCGCAGCAGGGCAAGTTCCTGTGTCTGCTGGCTTCGGCCATGCAGGCGCACCGCATTCTCGAACTCGGCACGCTGGGCGGGTACAGCACCATCTGGCTGGCCCGCGGAGCCGGCCCGCAGGGTCGGGTGGTCACCCTCGAATACGATCCGCAACGCGCGCAGGTGGCCCGGTCCAACCTGGAGCGGGCCGGGCTCGGCGATCGGGTGCAGGTCGTGACCGGTGCGGCGCTGGACACCTTGCCGACCGTGACCGGCGGTCCGTTCGACCTGGTGTTCATCGACGCGGACAAGGAAAACAATGCCGCCTACCTGGAATGGGCGATCAAGTTGGGGCGCCCGGGCACGGTGATCGTGGTGGACAACGTGATCCGCAGCGGCCGGATCCTGACCGAATCCGACGGCGGCCGGGTCGCCGCGACCCGCGGCACGCTGCAGATGATGGGGGAGCACCCGCGGCTGGACACCGCGGTGCTGCAGACCGTCGGCGGGAAGGGCTGGGACGGTTTCGCGCTGGCGCTGGTGCGTTGAGACGTACATTGAACCGGTCATCGAATGTCGTCGCGAGGGGCTTCGCCGATGGGCTTGAACGGCAGGAGTAGGCCGACGACGGCCGATGTGGCGCGGCTGGCCAACGTCTCGACCGCGACGGTCAGCTACGTGCTCAACAACTCTGCCGGACGGATGATTTCGGCGCAGACGCGCGCCGCAGTACGCGACGCTGCCGCCGAACTCGGCTACCGGCCGAACCTGGCGGCGCGCAATCTCGCCCGCGGTCGCAGCGGCGTGGTGTTGTACATCGTGCCGCGGCTTGCCAGCGGCGAGATGCCCATGCAGGTCGGAACTCACATGACCACGGAGTTGACCCGGCGGGGAATCATGCAGGTGCAGCTCTTCGAGACCGAGCAGGACGACACCGTCGCCGATGCGATCAACCAGTTGCAGCCGATCGCAGTGACGAGCCTGTTTCCGTTGAGCCGCAAGGCATCCGATGCCGTGCGGGCCGCGGCCATTCCCTACATCTGTTTCCACACCCTGCCCGGCCTCGGCGATCCGCAGTATTCGATCGGACAGCTGCGCGTCGACCATCTCGTCTCGCGGGGCCACCGCAACCTGGCGTTCGCCTACACCGGTGAGGTTCGGTGGCGGGCGCTCGGTGACTACTGGATCGACGGCATCCGGCGCGCGGCACACGGGCATCGGCTGCCTGACGTCGTGGTGGGCGAACTGATGCCGGACAACAGCGCCGACGTGGTACGCGACTGGCACGCCCGCGGCGTCACCGCGGTCTGCACGCAAAGCGACGAGGTGGCCTTCGTGGTGCTCGACGGCGTGCGACGCGCGGGACTGCGTTGCCCCGAGGATCTGGCCGTGATCGGTGTCGACGCCACCGCCCTGTCCCCGTTCAGCGTGCCGGCCCTGACCACGGTGGCCTTCGACCGGACGGCGATCGCCGAAGTGGCATTGCGGGCGGTGCTGCAGCAACTGAACTTTCCCGACGAATCACCTCCGCCGGCACCGGGCATCGCGACGCTGATCGTGCGCGAGTCCACCTAGGCGCAGAGGCTGGACTCCGTTCGGTTAAGCGCGTAACCTCGCGGGCAACCGGCCGCTGCCCAACGAGGGGACACCAGGACATTGAGTAACGCCATAGACATGGACCCGGCGGTCGAAAGCCGCAGCTCTGGGATGATTCCGGTGTTCAACCCGTCCAACGAGGAGCAGATCTTCGAGGTCGTCGACTCCGACCAGGCGGTTGTCGACGCGGCGGTGGCGCGGGCGCGGGAGACGTTCGAGTCGGGGGTCTGGCGCAAGCTACCGGCCGCCCGCCGCGCCGAGGTGCTGTTCCGGGCCGCGGAGATCGTCAAGCAACGCACCGACGAACTCGCCGACCTGGAGTCCAAGGACAACGGGATGAACCCGGTGGCCGCGCAGCAGATCATCAAGGTGTCGATGGACATGCTGCTCTACTACGCCGGCTGGGTCGGCAAGATCCATGGCGAGTCGAGCAACGTCGTCTCTGACGGCCTGCTGGGCCACTACGAGAACTTCCACAACTTCACCCAGCTCGAACCGGTCGGCGTCGCGGGCCTGATCATCCCGTGGAACGGGCCGTTCTTCGTTGCGATGCTCAAGGCCGCACCCGCGCTGGCCGCGGGGTGCAGCTGCGTGCTCAAGCCTGCCGAGGAGACACCGCTCACCGCGCTGAAGCTGGAGGAGATTTTCCGCGAGGCGGGACTGCCCGACGGCGTCTTCAATGTCATCACCGGCTACGGCGAGACCGCCGGCGCGGCTCTGGCCGCGCATCCCGACGTCGACAAGATCGCGTTCACCGGGTCGACGGAAGTGGGACGGCTGATCGTCAAGGCGGCCGCGGGCAACCTCAAGCGCCTCACCCTCGAACTCGGCGGTAAGTCACCGCTGATCATGTTCGACGACGCCAACCTGGACAAGGCGATCATGAACGCGGGTCTGGGCCTGCTGGCAGGTTCCGGGCAGAACTGCTCGTGCACCTCGCGCATCTACGTTCAGCGCGGCATCTATGACCGGGTCGTGGAGGGTCTGGCCGACTTCGCCAAGATGCTGCCGATGGGCGGCAGCGACGACCCCGGGTCCGTCCTGGGGCCGCTGATCAGTGAGAAGCAGCGCCAGCGCGTGCACGGCATCGTGCAGGAGGGCGTCACGCGAGGTGCGGAGGTGATCCTCGGCGGCAAGCCGATGGATCGCCGCGGCTACTTCTACGAGGCGACGATCATCACCAACACCACGCCCGACATGCGGCTCATCCGCGAGGAGATCTTCGGGCCGGTCGGTTGTGTCATCCCCTTCGACGAGGAGGAAGAGG
Organism: Mycobacterium sp. NGS22; assembly: GCF_059813095.1. Classification (NCBI taxonomy): domain Bacteria; kingdom Bacillati; phylum Actinomycetota; class Actinomycetes; order Mycobacteriales; family Mycobacteriaceae; genus Mycobacterium; species Mycobacterium sp. NGS22. Next base: position 199,051 of record NZ_JCALDY010000009.1, on the reverse strand, counting down.
CACTGGCCGCCGCCAACGACACGGAGTACGGGCTGGCCGGCGCCATCTGGACCGAGAACCTCGGCCGTGCTCACCGCGTGGCGAATGAGCTTCGCGCGGGCCAGGTTTGGGTGAACTGCGCGTTGGGGGCCGATCCGTCAATGCCGATCTGCGGCCACAAGCAGTCGGGCTGGGGCGGCGAACGCGGCCGCAAGGGCATCGAAGCCTATTTCAACACCAAAGCGGTCTACATCAGCCACTGACCGGCTAGCCGCAGACCGCACCCGTCGCGGCCGAGCCGACCAGCTTGACGTACTTGGCCAGCACACCGGTCTTGTAGCGCGGCGCCGGCGGCGTGAAGTCCTGCTGGCGCGCGGCGAACTCGTCGTCGTCGGCCAGCACGTCCAGCGTCTGGTTGGCCACATCGAGCCGGATCCGGTCGCCGTCGCGCAGGAATGCGATGGGGCCGGCGTCGACGGCCTCCGGCGCGATGTGTCCGACGCACAACCCCGTCGTCCCGCCGGAGAACCGGCCGTCGGTCAGCAGCAGCACGTCCTTGCCGAGCCCGGCGCCCTTGATGGCGCCGGTGATCGCGAGCATCTCGCGCATGCCGGGACCACCCTTGGGGCCCTCGTAGCGGATCACCACCGCGTCACCGTTGGTGATGGTGCCGTCCTCCAGCGCGTCCAGGGCGGCCCGCTCCCCGTCGAAAACCCTTGCGGTGCCTTCGAACACGTCGGAGTCGAAGCCCGCGGACTTGACCACCGCACCCTCGGGCGCCAACGACCCGCGCAGGATGGTGATGCCACCGGTCGGGTGGATGGGATTGCTCAGCGCGCGCAGCACCTTGCCGTCCGGGTCGGGCGGGGCGATGTCGGCCAGGTTCTCGGCCACCGTCCGGCCCGTCACGGTCAGGCAGTCCCCGTGCAGCAGGCCGGCGTCCAACAGTGCTTTCATCATCACCGGCACGCCGCCGATGTGGTCGACATGCGACATCACGTGCCGCCCGAACGGCTTGACGTCGGCCAGGTGCGGCACCTTCGAGCCGATCCGGCTGAAGTCGTCCAGCGTCAGCTCGACCTCGGCCTCATAGGCGATGGCCAGCAGGTGCAGTACCGCGTTGGTGGAGCCACCGAACGCCATTACCACGGCGATCGCGTTCTCGAACGCTTCCCGGGTCAGGATGTCGCGGGCGGTGATGCCGTGGCGCAGCAGTTCGACGACGGCCTGACCGCTGCGGCGGGCGAACCCGTCGCGGCGGCGGTCGGTGGCCGGCGGCGCCGCGCTGCCCGGCAGCGACATGCCCAGCGCCTCGGCGGCGCTGGCCATGGTGTTGGCGGTGTACATGCCGCCGCACGCGCCCTCGCCGGGGCAGATGGCGCGTTCGATGGCGTCGACGTCGGCGCGGCTCATCAACCCGCGCGAACAGGCGCCGACCGCCTCGAACGCGTCGATGATGGTGACCTCGCGCTCGCTGCCGTCCGACAGCTTGGCCACCCCCGGCAGGATCGAGCCGGCGTAGAGGAACACCGAGGCCAGGTCCAGGCGCGCCGCGGCCATCAGCATGCCGGGCAGCGACTTGTCGCAGCCGGCCAGCAGCACCGAGCCGTCCAGTCGCTCGGCCTGCATCACGGTCTCGACGCTGTCGGCGATCACCTCCCGCGACACCAGCGAGAAGTGCATCCCCTCGTGACCCATGGAGATGCCGTCGGAGACCGAGATGGTGCCGAATTCCAGCGGGTAGCCGCCGGCCTGGAAGACGCCCTCCTTCACCGCCTTGGCCAGGCGGTCCAGCGAGAGGTTGCATGGCGTGATCTCGTTCCAGGACGAGGCGACCCCGATCTGCGCCTTGGCGAAGTCCTCGTCTCCCATGCCTACCGCGCGCAACATGCCACGGGCGGCGGCCTTCTCCAGACCGTCGGTGACGTCGCGGCTGCGGGGCTTGATGTCGATCTGGTCAGTGGGAAGGGCCATGGGAGCAAGTATGCGGTGCGCCGCGAGCGCACCAAAATCGATTAACCGCCCGGTCTGATACCCTAGCGGGGTATCTAACGGTATTCGTTTGGAGGGGTGATGAGCGCGCCACACGGATACGCGCAAGAGAAGGACAACTACGCCAAGCGGTTGCGCCGCATCGAAGGGCAGGTGCGTGGCATCGCGCGGATGATCGACGAGGACAAATACTGCATCGACGTCCTCACCCAGATCAGCGCGGTCAACAGCGCTTTGAAGTCGGTGGCGCTGAATCTGCTCGACGAGCACCTGAGTCACTGCGTCACCCGCGCCGTGGCCGACGGCGGCCCCGACTCCGACGGCAAGCTGGCCGAAGCCTCCGCGGCGATAGCGCGCCTCGTTCGTTCCTGAGCCGTGCGGTGCGTACGGTAAGAGTGCGCGATCGCGCCGGAGAGCTCCGGTGATGTCGCGCCTCACACCATGACTGCTCAAGCCGCCGCTGCCGCGCGAACGTGGACGCCACGGATCGCGGTTCAACTGTCAGTGTTGGCCGCCGCGGCCTTCATCTACGTCACCGCTGAACTGCTGCCGGTCGGCGCTCTGTCGGCGATCTCGCGGGACATGCACGTCAGCGTGTTCTGGGTGGGCACGCTGCTGTCCTGGTATGCCCTGGTCGCCGCGCTCACCACGGTCCCGCTGGTGCGCTGGACCGCGCACTGGCCCCGTCGTTCGACGTTGCTGCTCAGCCTCGCGTGCCTGACCGTCTCCCAGCTCATCTCGGCGGTGGCACCGAACTTCGCCGTGCTGGCCGCCGGCCGGGTGCTCTGCGCGGTCACGCACGGGTTGCTGTGGTCGGTGATCGCACCGATCGCCACCCGCCTGGTGCCGTCCAGCCACGCCGGACGCGCGACCATGTCGATCTACATCGGAACCAGCCTGGCGCTGGTGGTCGGCAGCCCGCTGACCGCCGGGCTGAGCCTGATGTGGGGCTGGCGGGTGGCGGCCGACTGCGTCACCGTCGCCGCGGCGCTGATCACCGTGGCGGCCCGCGTGGTACTGCCCGAAATGACGTTGACGGCCGATCAGCTGCAATTCGTGGGCCGGCGGGCGCGGCATCACCGAAATCGGGGACTGATCCTGGTCAGCCTCGTCACCATGATCGGCGTCACCGGCCATTTCGTCTCCTACACCTACATCGTGCGGATCCTGTCGCAGGTCGTCGGGGTGCGCGGACCCAACCAGGTTTGGCTGCTGGCCGCCTACGGCATCGCCGGGGTGCTGGCGGTCGCGTTGGTGGCCCGGCCGCTGGACCGTCGCCCCCGCGGTGCCGTCCTGTTCTGCATCGCCGGGCTGACGACGGCTCTGGCGCTGTTGAGCGTGTTGGCCTACCGCTGGCACGACTCCGCGTTGACGGCGCTGATCGTGGGTACCGCGGCGATCGTGCTGTGGGGTGCGATGGCCACCGCGGTGTCGCCGATGCTGCAGGCCGCCGCCATGCGGGCCGGGGCCGACGACCCCGACGGCGCCTCGGGCCTGTACGTGACGGCGTTCCAGGTGGGCATCATGGCCGGGTCGCTGGCGGGGGGCCTGCTGCTGGAGCACAGTGTGGCGCTGATGCTGACGGTGTCGGCCGCGCTGACGGGCGTCGCGCTGGTCGCGATGGCGGCCATCGGACGGGCGATCGAGGTCCCCGCTGCGACCGCTGCTGAGGGTGCCGGTACGGCAAGCTCACAGAACGACTGATGTTGCAGGTCAGCGACCTGAACTGGGTTTGGTAACGGTCCCTGAAGGTTCGCCGAATGGCTATTCGGTGGCTCTGCTGTGCCACACTGGGGCGGAAGATTTGACCGGAGGGAATGATATGTCGCGCTGGACGAGGGGACGTCTCGTCACCGCTCTCAACGCATTCGGAGTGGTCGCCGTGCTGATGCTGGGCAGTGGTCCAGCCGCTGCGGACCCGGACGAGGCACCCGGCGATCCCGGGCCGGTCGTCGTCGCACCTGCCGAGCCGCCGGCACCGGAACCGGTGGCTCTGCCGCCTTTCCCGGACCCGCTGGCTCCGGTCCCGGGCGCGCCTGCCGCGGTACCCGTTGCCGACGGACCTGCCCCCGCAGGCCAGGACAACACGCCGTTCGTCGGTGAGCCGCCGTTCCGGCCGCCGACGTTCAACCCCGTCAACGGCGCGATGGTGGGGGTGGCCAAGCCGATCATCATCAACTTCGCCGTCCCGATCGCCGACCAGGCGATGGCCGAGCGTGCCGTGCACATCTCGTCGATCCCGCCGGTGCCCGGCAAGTTCTACTGGATGACGCCGTCGCAGCTGCGGTGGCGTCCGCTGTCGTTCTGGCCGCCGAATACCGCGGTGAACATCGACGCGGCCGGCACCAAGTCGAGCTTCCGCACCGGCGACGCGCTGGTGGCCACCGCAGACGACGCCACCCACCAGATGACCATCACCCGCAACGGGACCGTGGTGCAGACCTTCCCGATGTCGATGGGCATGGCATCCGGCGGTCATCAGACTCCGAACGGCACGTACTACGTGCTGGAGAAGATGCCCACGGTGGTGATGGACTCGTCGACCTATGGGGTACCGGTGAACTCCGCCAACGGGTACAAAGTGACCGTGTCCGATGCCGTGCGGATCGACAACAGCGGCAACTTCGTGCACAGCGCACCGTGGTCGGTCGGTGACCAGGGCAGACGCAATGTCAGCCACGGCTGCATCAATCTGAGCCCGACCAACGCCAAATGGTTCTTCGACAACTTCGGTAGCGGTGATCCGGTTGTCGTGAAGAACTCCGTCGGCATCTACAACAAGCCCGACGGCGCCTCGGACTGGCAGCTCTGACGCTCCCGACCGCATTCCCAGCTGATTGCCAATCGATTGGTAACCTGGTGCCATGTACGTGACAGTCGATAGCGTGGGTCGGGTAGTGATACCGAAAGCGCTGCGCGTCGCACTCGGGATCACTCCGGACACACAGCTCGAACTGATCGCGGACGGGTCTGGTCTCCGGATGGAGCCCGTGCGCCACCAGCAACGCCTGGTCGAGACCAGCGACGGGCTGCCGATACTCGGTAACGTCGACGGGGCGGTGCTCACCGACGGTGATGTTCGCCGACTTCGTGATGACCTCCAGCGGTGAGCTCTGGGCGTGCGACACCAGCGTGGCGGTTGCGGCTCTCGATCCAACGCACGAAGCGCATCCGGCATGTCGCCGAGCCCTGGTCGAGCTTCGTCCCGCACTCGCAGGGCATGCAGCATTCGAAACGTATTCGGTCCTGACACGGTTACCGGTGCCCCTCCGGCTGACGGCAGGCCAAGCAACCGAAGTGCTGGAAGCGGCGTTCCCGGGCGATTGTTGGCTCGACGCCACGGCGACGCGCGACCTTCGCGAGCGGCTGTCCAGGCTCGACATCGTGGGCGGTTCGGTCTACGACGCCCTCGTCGGTCAGGCTGCCGCGACTAATCACCGCAGCTTGCTTACCCGTGACCGGCGGGCTGAGCGCACCTACCGCTCACTCGCCGTCGAATACCGGTTCGTGGGTTGACGATCGATTCGGATGGGTGAACGCCGGCGACTTCACGCAGAGTCGAGCCGTTCCCGCGCCGCGCTGAACAAGGTCGCGCAGACCTCGGCGAGGTCGTCGGGAAGTTGCACGCTGCCGGTCATCAGCCAGTCGACGAGAAGGTGGTTCACCCCGCCGACCAGCGCCACAGCCGTCGACTGCTGCATCTGGGTCAGTGGTTCGGCGCGGGCCGCGGCCCAGGTGCTGGCGACGATGTCGGCGAACTCGCGCAGGACGCCGTGGCGCCGTTCTTCCATGCCCGGTGAGACGCCGACCACCTCGACCAGTACGACCCGCGCGCGCCGCGGATCATCGGTCAAATAGCCCACGAAGGCGTGCAGACCGTCCCGCGTCTGGGCATCGACGTCGGCACCGGCGGATTCGATGGCGGCCAGCGTCGCCGCCCGCATCTGGTCAACCAGTTGTGAGTAGAGCGTCGCAAGGCAGCTTTCGCGGTCGGTGAACGACTCGTAAAAATATCGCTCGGTCAGACCGGCCGCGCCGCAGATCTGCTTCACCGAACTGCTCGCATAGCCCTGTTCGGCGAATATCTGCAGCGCCGCCGTCAGCAGCGTGGCACGGCGCTGACGTGCGCGTTCTTGCGGAAGCAGCCCGTGGTACAAGCGCCCCGCCGCTGGGGTGTCGGTCTTCTTGGCCATCACCGTTGTCCATGGCTGTCGTCCTGTGGCACACTGAGAGCATACTTCTGACATGCGGTCATGTCAGAAAGGGGGCGGTATGGCGGTCAGGAAATCACCCATCGCGGGTCAGGTCGTGGCGGTAACCGGAGGCGCGCGCGGCATCGGGCGAGAGATCGCGCGGCAGCTCGCCGCCGCTGGGGCGCGCGTGGCCATCGGCGATCGTGACGGCGAGGCTGCGCGAAGTACTGCCGCTGAGCTGTCCGGCACAGTCCAAGGCTTCGATCTCGACGTCACCGACACCGAGTCGTTCGGCGAGTTTCTCGCCGCGACCGAAAGGCTGTGGGGCCCAATTGATGTGCTGGTGTGCAACGCCGGCGTGATGTGGGTGGGCCCCTTCGACCAGGAACCCGAATCGCACACCCGACGCATGATCGACGTCAACCTGCACGGCGTGATCCGCGGTGTGCGGCTCGCGGCTCCGGTGATGCGGACCCGCGGTCAGGGACACATCGTCACCATCGCGTCGGCCGCAGCACGACTCTCGCCGCCAGGCGAGTCGACGTATGCGGCGACCAAGCACGCGGTGCGCGGGTATCTGGTCGGCGTGCGAGAAGAGTTGCGCGGCACCGGAGTTCAACTGTCGATCATCATGCCGGGCGTGGTGGAGACCGATTTGGCCGTGGGCACCGCGACGGGTGCCGCCAAGCTGCTGAGCCCCGCCGATGTCGCGCGGACGGTCGTTCACACCATCCGACGGCCCCGTTTCGAAGTCACCGTCCCGCGGCACATCGGTCCGCTCACCCGGATCGTCGACCTGTTGCCACAGCACCTGCGCGACAGCGCATTACGGCGCATGGTGCCCGACCAGGTAGCGGCGACCAAAGGCTCGACCGTGCGCCACAACTACGAATCCCACACCACACGCGAATCCGTCGACACAGGAGACCAATCATGACGACCACCCAGCCCGCCACAGTGCGTCCGATCCCCGAATTCGACGGGGTGCACGACGTGTGGCCCCGTGGCGACCGGCTCGAGGCGGTGCGCGACGCCGCGAAGCGCTACCACGAACGCTTTCGGTCGCAAGGACAGGTCAAGGCGATCAAGAGCGTCGACATCGTCGCCGCCCCGTATCCGGCGCGGTTTGCGTTCCAGGGCTACTCGGTGAATCTCAACCCGTTCATCACGATCATCAACCGGATGATGGTGATTCAATTCGAGGGATTCGACGGCAAGTTGAAGACTCTGGTCTGGGAGCCGACGGTCGCCGCGGGTTCGGCAGAGGCGCCGTTCTACAACAAGATCCGCAAGTTCGGCGACGCCCTGCACGCCGGCCGATTCTTCACCAAGTACTTCAACGACCCCGACAGTGTGCTGCCGAGCCTCGGGCTTTCCAACGAAGACGTGGACTACGTCAGCTTCGACCACCTCCACGTCCAGGACGTGCGCATGATCATGGGCAGCTCCGAACCCATCGAGGGCGAGACCACGCCGCGCGATCCCGTCTTTCCCAACGCCAAGCTCCTGGTGCACCGCAAAGAACTCGCCACGTTCGAGGCGCTGCATCCCATGCAATGGGCCTGGTACGTCGAACGCGGGATGGCCGGAGTGCCCGCTGAGCGGCTCGAAATCTTCGACGGTGACGTGGAACTCGGCGTCGGCGTGAGCCTGCTGTGGACGCCCGGACATACCGACGGCAACCACTCGCTGTGTGTCAACACCCCCGACGGAGTGTGGGTTTGCTCCGAAAACGGGATGGCACCCGACAACTGGCAACCAGAACTCTCGACAATCCCCGGCATCAAACAGCAAGCGGCGTTCTACGGCCGCGAGGTGGTGCTCAACGCCAACACCCTGGAAGACACCCTCGATCAATACGACTCGATGGTCAAAGAGAAGACGATGGCGTCGTTTTCGCCGCGGGATCCGCGCTGGGTGCAGGTCATCCCGTCCTCGCAATGCTCATCCTGGAAGCGCCAGTGGCCGCTCATCCCGACCTACTCCCACTCCCCACTCAATTACGGCACCATCGTCAAGCCCGCAGCCGGATGACGAGCTCGGAAGCGCTCGCCGCCGCAGCCGGCCGCGTTCCCCACGAAGTCGACTCCGGTCGACCCGTGCATCCCTGTGACGACGCGTTCTGTGTGCCACCCGAAGGTTTTCAAACCTGCGCTCCGGGAACGGTGTTGCGCTCTCGCGAAGTCCAGGTGGCGTTTCTGGGTGTCGTCCCCCAGGCGGTACACGCTTATCAATTGCTCTACCGCACAACGGACTTCAACGGAGCCGCCCAGACCACGCTGACTACCGTCATCCGGCCACGTGGCGCCCAAGGGGACCCGTCGAGTCCGGTTCTGTCGTATCAGTGTGCGATCGACGCCATGCCTTCCAGCGCCTTCCCGTCGTACGTGTTACGCAGGGGCGCGAAGACATTCGGTGGATGCGCGCCCTTCGAATATCTGTTGATCGCGTGCGCGGTGAGCATGGGCTGGACGGTGCTGGTGCCCGACCACGAAGGAGCCCGCGGAAGTTGGGGAGTGCCGCGGGAGCCCGGTTATTGCGTCCTCGACGGTGTCCGCGCCGCCAAGAGCTTCGAACCGGCCGGCATCGGGCATTCGGCGCCGGTGGCACTCTGGGGATACTCCGGTGGCGGGCTGGCCACCAGTTGGGCGGCCGAGCTGTGGCAGAGCTATGCGCCCGAGCTCAACGTGGTTGGGGCAGTGTTGGGTTCACCGGTCGCGAATCCCGGAGAGGTGTTCCACGACCTCAACGGGTCGCTGTTCGCCGGCGAGCCGGCATTGGTGCTGGCTTCGCTGGTGCGTGAGTATCCAGACCTGCAACGCATCGTGCGCAAGCACGTGAATGCGCGCGGTCAGGAAGTGCTGGCACGCCTGCAACACGCGACGTTGTTCGGGGCGTTGCTCCGGTACAGCTTCCGCGACTTCGGGCGCTACATGGACCGGCCGGTGGACGAGATCTTCGCTATGCCAGAGGTGGTCGAGGTGATCGACGACCTCAGTCTCGGCAGGCAGACGCCGGCGATGCCCCTGTTGATTGTGCAGGCGGTCCACGACCCGATCATCAGTGTGCGTCATATCGACGCGCTGGTGGACAACTATCGACAGCACGGCGCGCAGGTGACCTACGTCCGTGACAAGCTCAGCGAACACGCGGTACTGCATCCGATCTCCACGCCTATGGCGTTGCAATGGGTTTCGGCTCGATTCAACGACGAGCCCCTAGAGCTCCCGGGTACCCGCAGTACCTTTCTGCTGCTGTCGCCGCGCGCTTTGGCCGGGCTGATGTGGATGGGATGGGTCACGTTGCGGGTGGCGTTCGGACGTACCCTGCATGCACCTCAGGGACGCCGGCATCTCTTTCGCCGCAGCGGACGTGCAAGGTCGGCCTGACCGAAGATCTTTCGGGCGCCGGACGTTGGGGGCGATCATCCGGCCGCCGGACGGGGGGCTTTTGCTTGACCCGCTGTTATGTATAACATCATACATATGGCGAGTCCCCGCGAGCGGATGGTGGTGTCGGCGGCCCTGCTGATCCGGGAGCGCGGGGCGAAGGCCACCGCGATCGCCGACGTGCTCGCGCACAGCGGAGCCCCGCGTGGGTCGGCGTACCACTACTTTCCCGGCGGACGTACCCAGCTGCTGTGCGAGGCCGTCGACTTCGCCGGAGAGCACGTGGCCGCGTTTATCGACCGTGCCGGCACCAGCCTGGATCTGCTGGACGCGCTCGCCGACAAGTACCGCCGGCAGCTGCTGGACACCGACTTCCGGGCCGGCTGCCCGATCGCGGCCGTCTCGGTGGAGGCGGGGGAGGCCGAAGACCGCGAGCGGATGGCCCCGGTGGTGCAGCGCGCCGCCGCGGTCTTCGACCGGTGGTCCGATCTGATCGCGCAGCGCTTCGTGGCCGACGGCATCGACACCGAGCGGGCCCGTGACCTCGCGGTGCTGGCGACGTCCGCGCTGCAGGGCGCGCTGCTGCTGGCCCGCGCGCAGCGTGACCTGAAACCGCTCGACCTGGTCCACCGCCAGCTCCGCGATCTGCTGCTGGCAGCACTGCCCGAAGGGACTCGACGCGATGAATGATTGGCAGCCCACCGCCTGCATCCTGTGCGAGTGCAACTGCGGCATCGTGGTGCAGACCGAGGGCCGCAAACTGGCCCGGATCCGTGGCGACAAAGCGCATCCCGCTTCGCAGGGCTACACCTGCAACAAGGCGTTGCGGTTGGACCATTATCAGAACGGCCGAGGCCGGTTGACCTCACCGCTGCGCCGTCGACCCGACGGCACGTACGAGGAAATCGACTGGGACACTGCGATTGTCGAGATCGCCGAGGGTTTCAAGCACATCCGGGACGCCTACGGGGGCGACAAGATCTTCTACTACGGCGGTGGCGGACAGGGCAACCACCTCGGTGGCGCCTACAGCGGCGCCTTCCTGAAAGCCCTTGGCGCGAAGTACCGCTCGAATGCGTTGGCGCAGGAGAAGACCGGCGAGGCCTGGGTGGACGCGAGGCTCTACGGCGGTCACACCCGCGGCGAGTTCGAGCACGCCGAGGTGTCGGTGTTCGTCGGCAAGAACCCGTGGATGTCGCAGAGCTTCCCGCGGGCGCGGGTGGTGCTCAACGAGATCGCCAAGGACCCGGACCGATCAATGGTGGTGATCGATCCCGTCGTCACCGACACCGCCAAGATGGCCGACTTCCACCTGCGGGTCCGACCCGGCTCCGACGCGTGGTGCCTGGCGGCACTGGCCGGCATCCTGGTGCAGGAAAACCTGTGCGACGAAGCATTTCTGGGCCAGCACGTGCACGGCGTGGACGCGGTACGTGCGGTGCTGCGCGACGTGCCGGTCGGCGAATACGCACAGCGGTGCGGGGTGGACGAGGAGTTGCTGCGCGCGGCGGCGCGGCGGATCGGCGCCGCTTCGAGCGTGTCGGTGTTCGAGGATCTCGGTGTGCAACAGGGCCCCAACAGCACGGTGTGCTCGTACCTGAACAAGTTGCTGTGGATCCTGACCGGGAACTTCGCGAAAAAAGGTGGCCAGCACCTGCATTCGTCGTTCGCGCCGTTGTTCAGCACGGTCTCCGGACGCACGCCGGTCACCGGCGCCCCGATCATCGCCGGGCTGGTGCCCAGCAATGTGATACCCGAGGAGATCCTCACCGACCATCCCGACCGGTTCCGCGCGATGATCGTGGAGAGCAGCAACCCGGCACACTCGCTGGCCGACTCGACCGCGTGCCGGGAGGCGTTCCGGTCGCTGGAGTTGATGGTCGTCATCGACGTCGCGATGACCGAGACCGCGCGACTGGCGCACTACGTGCTGCCCGCGGCGTCGCAATTCGAGAAGTGCGAAGCCACCTTCTTCAACCTCGAATTTCCGCACAACGCAATGCAATTGCGGCACCCGCTGCTCGACCCGTTGCCCGGGACACTACCGGAGCCGGAGATCTGGTCGCGGCTGGTGCGGGCGCTGGGTGTGGTGTCCGACGCCGATCTGCGACCCCTGCACGAGGCCGCTGCGGTGAGCCGGGAAGCGTACGCGCAGGCGTTCTTCGGCGCGGTGGCGGGCAATCCGACACTGGCCCGGGTGCTGCCCTACGTGCTCTACGAGACCCTCGGGCCGACGCTGCCTCCCGAGCTGGCCGGGGCGGCCGCGCTGTGGGGTCAGGCGCAGAAGACGGCAATGACCTACCCTGAGGCCGTGCGCCGCGCCGGGCACGCCGATGGCAACGCGCTGTTCGACGCGATCATCGGCAGCCCGTCCGGGCTGACATTCACCGTGCATAACTACGAGGACGACTTCGCGCTGATCAACCACTCCGACCGCAAGATCGCGCTGGAGATCCCCGAAATGCTGGACGAGATAACACGATTGGCTGGGGTGCCGTCGCGACTGACCACCGATGAGCTGCCGATCGTGCTGTCGGTGGGGGAGCGGCGCGCCTATACCGCCAACGACATCTTCCGCGACCCGTCCTGGCGCAAGCGCGATGCGGACGGTGCGTTGCGGGTCAGCGTCGAGGATGCTGTGGCGCTTGGGCTTTCCGACGGCGGCCGGGCGCGGATCACCACCGCGGTGGGCAGTGCCGAGGCGACCGTCGAGATCACCGAGACCATGCTGGCCGGGCATGCCTCGCTGCCCAACGGTTTCGGGCTGGACTACGTCGGCGAGGACGGCCGGACCGTCGTCCCCGGGGTCGCGCCCAATGCGCTGACGTCCACCAAGTGGCGGGACCCCTATGCGGGTACACCGTGGCACAAGCACGTCCCGGCCCGCATCGAAGCCTGCCGAGCAGACGCAGAATCGCACGTCTAGCCCGAGATTTGTGCGATTCTGCGTCTGCTCGCGGGGGAGGGTGACCCCCTAATTCCAGATGCGCACGCGGCGGTGGGGTTCGAGGAACAGCGCGTCGTCCTCGGCCACCTCGAACGCCTCGTAGAAGGCGTCGACATTGCGGATCACGCCGTTGCAGCGGAACTCCGGCGGCGAGTGCGGATCCACCGCCAACCGCCGGATAGCTTCGGCGGCACGGGATTTGGTGCGCCACACCTGAGCCCAGCCGAAGAACACCCGCTGCACTCCGGACAACCCGTCGATCACGGGTGCCGGCTCACCGTTCAGTGACAGCTGATAAGCCAGCAGCGCGATGGACAGACCGCCCAGATCACCGATGTTCTCCCCGACGGTGAACGCGCCGTTCACGTGGTGTCCGCCGTCGAGTTCCCGTGGCACGTACTCCTCGTACTGCTCGATCAGCGCCTTGGTACGCGCGCCGAACTCGGTGCGGTCGTCGTCGGTCCACCAGTCCACCAGGATGCCGTCGCCGTCGTACTTGGCGCCCTGATCATCGAAACCGTGCCCGATCTCGTGGCCGATCACCGCGCCGATGCCGCCGTAGTTGGCCGCGTCGTCGGCATCGGCGTCGAAGAACGGCGGCTGCAGAATGGCTGCGGGGAAGACGATCTCGTTCATCCCGGGGTTGTAATACGCGTTGACGGTCTGCGGGGTCATGAACCACTCGTCGCGGTCCACGGGCCCGCCGAGCTTGGCCAGTTCGCGGTCGTGCATGACGGCGTAGCCGCGCTGGTAGTTGCCGTAGAGGTCGGCTCGGTCGATGACCAGCGCGGAGTAGTCGCGCCACGTCACCGGATAGCCGACCTTGGCGGTGAACTTCGCCAGCTTGGTCAGCGCACGTTCCCGGGTCTGCGGGGTCATCCAGTCCAGGTCGCTGATGCTGATCCGGTAGGCCTCGCGCAGATTGTCCACCAGGGTGTCGATGCGGGCTTTGGCGTCTGGCGGAAAGTGCTTGTCCACGTACAGCTTTCCGACGGCATCGCCCATCAGCGTCTCCACCAGCGCGACCGCCCGCTTCCAGCGATCCCGGATCTGCTCGGTGCCGGTCAGCCGGCGGCCGTAGAAGTCGAAGTCCGCGGCGACCATCTCGTCGGTCAACCACGGCGCGCGGGCGCGGATCAACCGCCAACGCGCCCAGCTCTTCCAGTCGTCCAAGTCCTCGCCGCCCCACAGCGCCGCGAAGGCTACGAGGTAATCAGGCTGGCGCACAACGACTTCCGCGACAGCTTCGGGGCTCGAACCCAGCGCGGTGACCCAGCCGGCCCAGTCGAATCCCGCACCCTCGGTCTGCAGGTCGACGAAAGTCCGCAAGTTGTACGTCAATTCGGCGTCGCGGCGCTTGACCACGTCCCAGTGCGCGGCGGCGAGCTTGCTCTCCAGCGCAACGATGCGGGCCGCGGTCTCGGCGTGATCTGCCTCCGAGCCCCCGAACACCAGGCCGAACATCCTGGCGATGTGCCCCGGGTAGGCCGCCAGCACGGCGCCGTGCTGCGCGTCGCGGAAGTAGGACTCGTCGGGCAGGCCGATCCCGGACTGGCTGAAGTGCACGAGGTAGCGGGTCGAGTCCTTGGAGTCGGTGTCGACGTACAGACCGACGCCCCCGCCGACTCCGGTGCGTTGCAGCGACCCGACGACGGCGGCCAGCGCGTCGCGGTCGGCAGCGCCGTCGATGACCGCCAGCTCGTCGTGCAGCGGTTGCAGACCCCTGCGCTCGATGGTGGCCTCGTCGAGGAAGCTGGCGTAGAGGTCGCCGATGCGCTGCTCGTCGGTGCCCGCGGGCGCGCCGCTCTGGCTGGCCCCGATGATCAGGTCGCGTACCTGCTCCTCGGCCCGGTCGAACAGGGTTCGGAAGGCGCCGTCGGTGGCGCGGTCGGCGGGGATGTCGTACTCGGTGAGCCAGCGGCCGTTGACATGGCCGAAAAGGTCGTCCTGGGGGCGCGCGGCTGGGTCGACATAGCTCAGGTCGATACCCGAGCGGATGGCCTCTACTGTCACCCCGCCATCCTTCCATCTCGTTTCGGGTGCAACGATCGGGCCATGCCTGACCTGGACAAAACTGAGGAACCGGCCGACGACGATACCGACGACGAAGGCGACGAAGCCGACGACGCCGACGAAGGCGGTATGTTCTCCAGCTTCGGCATCGCCTCGACGGTGCTGGGCCTGGTCTCGGTCGCGGCGGTGGTGCTGGGCGTGCTGATCTGGATCAACCACCGCGACGCCTCCGAAGAACGCATCTACCAGTCCAGGGTCATGCAGGCCGCGGCCGACTGGTCAGACGTGCTGATCAACATGAACACCGGCAACCTCGACGCCAGCCTGCAGCGACTGCACGAGGGCACGGTCGGAGAACTCAACACCGACTTCGAGGCGACCATACAGTCGTACCGGCAGGTGGCGGCCAAGCTGCAGGCCCAGAGCGTCGGGCGGGTGGAGGCGGTGGCCATCGACACCGTGCACCGCGACCTGGACACGGTGCCCGGCTCCCCGCGCAACGTGGTGACCACCAAGCTGCCGGCGTTCGCCACCCGGACCGACTCGGTGATGCTGGTCGCGACGTCCGTGGCCGAGAAGACCGGCGGCCCGCCGCAAGTCGTGCACTGGAGTCTGCGGCTGGACGTCTCGCAGGTCGACGGCAAACTGCTGATCTCCAAGCTGGAGTCGATCCGATGAGGAACGTGTGGCGGCTCACCGCTTTCGACGTGCTGGCGCCGCTGGCGGCGATCGTCGCGCTGGTCGGGATCGGGGTGGTGCTCGCGTGGCCGCGCTGGTGGGTTGCGCTCGGTACCGCGCTGGTGTTGCTGATCGTGCAGGGCGTGGCCGTCAACTTCTGGCTGCTGCGCCGCGACGCGGTGAGCGTCGGGACCGACGACGACGCCCCGGGGCTGCGGCTGGCGATCGTCTTCCTGGCCACGGCGGCCCTGAGCGCTGCCGTAGTGACCGGATACACCCACTGGACCACCAAGGACGACGACTTCAAACGGGACTCGGTGGCGGCGGTGCAGGTCGCCACCCGCGCGGCCGAGGCGGTCGCGTCGTTCTCGCCGACGGCTCCGGGGGAGTCGATCGACCGCGCGGCGTCGCTGATGGTGCCCGAGCGGGCGGGCAAGTTCCGAGAGGAATACCTCAAGACCACCGCCGACATGCAGCAGCGCAAGGTCACCGCGCAGGCCGCCACGCTGGCGGCCGGTGTCGAGGCCATCGGGCCGTCGGCGGCCAGTGTCGCGGTGATCATGCGGGTCATCCAGGACACGCCCGGTCAACCCAGCAGCAAGGCCGCTCCGGCGGTGCGCGTGACGTTGTCCAAACGCGGCAACGACTGGCTGGTGCAGGACATCATGCCGATCAACTCGCGCTGAGGTCAGTTGGAACTGGGCGGGCGCTCGTTCTTGACCCGGACGAACCGGTCGGAGAGTCTGCGCATCCGGATCATCAGCGAGGCCGACGGGCTCACCCGGCCGTCGAGGTAGGCGGTGAGGTCTTCGGCGGTCACCCCGATACGTGACGCGAATTCCTGCTGGGCCAACCCGGAGCGGTCCAGCAGCAGCCGCACATGGCGGGCCACCTCGGTGCGCTCGTTGGCCTCGAGGTGGGTGCGGGCGCGCTCGAGCACCTCCCAGAGGGCTTTGGCGATGCCGGCCGGCCGGGAGCCTCCGAGGATCTCCTCCACCTGCCGCGCGGTGCGCCCGTACGGGTCGCGTTTGAGCGCGCCGGCGATGCGCTTCCACGTGGCGATATCGCCACCTTGCAGGGACGCATGGATCGCTGCCGTCGACCAGAACTCGACGGGCTGATCGGGGTCGGGATCGCGCTGCTGCGACGGCGGCGCGGGCGCGGATCTTCGCTGGTCGGCTGCCAACGTCACCTCGCCTCCTCCAACATCGCCACGGCCACGGACAGGCAGCGCTGCCGGACCCCTTCCCAGTTTGCCTTGACGTCGGACTCTGTCGAGTCGAGGTCGGACGGATCGGGGTCCGCCAGCCGGCGGACCAGCTCGGTGGCGATCCAGTGCCGCCGCGAAGACGAAGGCTGACAACTGTAATACCGATCCATTCCGGCCAGCGCCACCGCGGCGGTCTCCGGCTCCATCACCTCAACCATGTCAGCAAAGTCGGCGTAATCGCGGCTGCTGTTACGGCTCATGATCAGATAACCCTTGAGGCGCAGCGTTTCGGCCCCGGTCGGGATCTGCAGCCGGTCGCCGGTGGGCAGCTGGACGTGGGTGGTCTCCACCGGGCTGCGCCGCCGATATCGGCTCCGCGCGGTCTTGGTGGTCCGGCTGTCCAGCGCGTCGAGAGCGACGGAGAGCCGACCTCGCCAGAGGGTGACCGGATGGACGGGACGGTCCGTCCACGACATGGCCCGCGCGATGCTGGTGCGATATGCCAGCCCGACCCGGCGGGCTGTCGCCTGACCCACCCCGATGACCAGTTCGGTGTCGTCGTCGACCGAGGACTCGAGCGGCGCCGGCGTGTCCAGGGTGTCGCCGGCGGGTTCGGAGTCCGGGTCCTTGCGTCCGCAGCCGCTGAAGGCCAACGGGTCCGCCACGCAGATGGCGTCGGGGGCAAGGTGTTTGAGCTTGGCCGCGGACTTGATCACCATCCGCAGATCGGCGCTGGGCGCGATCGCGGCGGTGATGTCCTCGGGGATGACGACGACGCCGCCCAGGTCGACGTCGGGCAGCGGACGGTCGAAGTCCACCGACGGCAGGACCCGGCCCAGCCAGCCCGGCAGCCACCAGTTCCATTTGGCGAACATCGCCATCAGCGCGGGCACCAGGACCAGCCGCACCACGGTGGCGTCGACGGCGATCGCGACCGCACAGGCCACCCCGATCTCGGCGACCAGCGGCATGCCGGCGAACGCGAACCCGCAGAACACCGCGATCATGATCAGGGCGGCGCTGGTGATCGTGCGGGCGCTGGTGCTCACCCCGTAGGCGACCGCGTCGCGGGTGTGACCGGTCTGCAGGAAACGTTCCCGGATCCGGGTGAGCAGGAAGATCTCGTAGTCCATGGACAGCCCGAACGTCATCGCCAGGACCAGCGGCGGCACCGTGCTGTCGATGGAGGTCAGGTGCGGGAAACCCAGTTTCTCCGCCCAGCCCCATTGGAAGATCATCACCAGCGATCCATACGCCGCGGCCACCGACAGCAGCGTCATCAGCACGCCCTTGAGCGCCAACAGGACCGAGTGCACCGAGAGCAGCAACATGACGAACGCGATCAGCGCGACGAAGCCCAGCACCAGCGGCTGCGTTTCGGCGACCCTGTCGTCGAAGTCCTTGATCAGCGCCGTCGAGCCGCCGACGGCCACCTGCGCGTCGCCGGCGGTCCTGGGCAGCTGGCTGCGCATCCAGTCCACGGTGTGCCGGGCCCGCATGTCCTCGGGGTCGACCGACAGCACCGCAGACAGCAGCGCGGTCTTGCGGTCGCCGCTGAAGACCGGCGGGGGCACCGAAGCGACGTCGGGTGCCTGCGACATCCGCTGGCGCAACGCGTCGAGGATCTGCGTGTGGGCCGAGACGGCGTCCTGTCCCTGCGGCCAGTCGGAGAACGTCACCAGCACTTGGACGGGACCCATGGCCCCGGGGCCCAGCGCCTGCGACGCCGCGGCCACGCCGGCGCGGATCTCGTGGGAGGAGTCGAACTGGCGCAGCAGGCTGTTGCCCAACACCATCGACGTCGCCGGGACCGCCATCAGCAACAGCACGGCCGAGGCGGCCAGCGCCGAGATCCACGGCCGGCGCATCACCCAGCCGACCCAGCGCGTCCAGAACCGGGACACGGTGCTCTCCGGGCGGCGCGACCAGTGCAACAGCGGCGAGCGTTTGGCCGCGGCCCGGGAGAAGGTGGCCAGCAGCGCCGGTGTCAGCGTGGCCGAGGTCAGCATCGCGACCGCGACCGCCAGGATCGCGCCGGTGGCCATCGATCGCAGCGCCGGGGTGTTGATCAGGTAGATGCCGGTGAGCGAGGCGATGACCGTCATCCCGGACAGCACCACAGCCAGCCCGGAGGTGGCCATCGCGGCGTCCACGGCTTCCTGTGGCTGGCGGCCGGTGCGCAGCTCCTCGCGGAACCGCATCAGGATGAACAGCGAATAATCCACGGCCAACGCGATGCCGAACATGGACACCGTCGACGTCACGAACACCGACATGGTGGTGTGCATGGACAGCAGATAAACCAGTCCCATGGTGACCACGACCGTGCAGATGCCCAGTGCCAGCGGGATCGCCGCCGCCGCCAGGGACCCGAACACCGCCAGCAGGACGATCAGGATGATCGGCAGGTTCCATTCCTCGGCCTTGGCGATGTCGTGCTTGGTGTTGGCCGCGGCCGCGGCGGACAGCGCACCCTGGCCGATGACGTAGAGCCGGACGTGACCGTTCGCGGTCTGCCCGGAGCGGTCGTCTTCGACGCCGATTCGTTGCCGGAGTTTCTTGGCGACGTCGCTGGTGCCGGCGTTCCGAGCGTCCAGACGCAGCGTCACCACGTAGGGCCGGTCGGGTTGAGGTGGGCGCTGGGTGGGGTTGGGCGCCTCGGTGACGCCGGGTAGCTCTTTGGCGATCTGTCTCAGCTGCGCGACGGCGTCGTTGATGTCCTGATAGGTGGCGTCGGCGCGGGGCGCGGCCACCAGCGCCAGCGGGGAGGCGCCGAGCTCGGGGTATTGGGCGACGAGTTGGTCGTGCACGGCCAGCGACTGGGAGCCGGCGACCTCGAACCCGCCGCCGGTCAGATTTCCCGACTGCGTCATCGCCAAATAGACCGCCGGAACCAACGCCAGCAACCAGGCTGTGAACACGAACCAGCGGAATCTGCGCAGGTTGCGGCTGAGCCGCATCATGAACTGCTGGATTTCTTAACTCCCCGTATGTCTTGCGCAGCGCGTGCGCCCGCGAGAATACCCGCGGGGTCAGGTGTTTGCTTATCGCTTCTTGAGCTGCGCCGACACTGGTTTGGCGGGATCGTTGTTAAGTCGTGATCGGGGTTGGCCGGTGCCCGACGGCCGGTCAGTCATCTGGAGAACAGCGGCACGGTCTGCAGCCCGCAATGCCGGCGGATCACCTCGTAGTCGCGGTCGCAGTGGGCGACAGTGACTCCGAGTCGCAGCGCCATCGCGGCCACTTGGCAATCGATCAGGCTGCGTACCGTATCGCCGCCGCGACGGCAGCGCCGGTGGATGGCGGCCGCATCTTCTGCGTCGCGCACCGGGGCGAGAGGCGCTATGTCAAACCGCTGGAGTAACCGCCGCCGTAACGCGGCCTTGTCCTCGTCGGTGGTGCCGATCAGCAGTTCCATCAGCACCACTTCAGGGACGATCACTTCCGCGTCGGCGGCGATTCGATCTGCGAGCCAGCGGCCGGCGAATGAGTCTGGGCTGGAAAGGAATTGGATCCAGACCGAGGTGTCGACAATCAATTCAAGGCTGATCTGCCGGCGCAGTGGCCGCGTCCGAAAACGACTCGATCTCGTCGTTGCTGAAATCGAAACCACTGCCCTGCAACGCCAACGCCTCGTCGCGGTCCAGCCGCTCGCCCACCAGCCTCCGTAGGGCGAAGTCGACCGCACTCCGCTTGGAATCCAGTCGGTACATTCGTTGCGCCGCGGCCACCAACTCGTCGTCGATCTCGATATTGGTCCGCGACATTACACCATAATACACTACAAGGTGTATTGGCAGGCTACCAGCGCACTGCGCGCGGGCCGCCACGCAGATGCACGGCAATCCACGCGCCACCGATCACCCGCTCGTCGACGCCACGAACGCCGTATCGTCCCAGGGCTGCGGTGAGCCAATCGCGGTGCCAGCCACGGGGATGACCCAGCCAGGCGGGGCGAGCGTCACGGGCGGCCGCGTAGACGCAGTCAAGGAGTGGCAGCTGGGTTAGTTCGGTGACGAAGCCGATGACCGCATCGGCGTCGTCGGGATACAGCGCGGCAGCCCGGGGAACCACCAACCCACCGTCCGGCGGCACATTGACGGCCGCGAGACGTTGACCAGGCTTCATCTGCAGCGTGCACGCGAGCTGGCGGAAGCTGACTACGCCAGCCGGCGCAGCAATGCTGAGCGTCATCGGTACCTCCTTGCTGATTGCACAACTGGAGTCATTCGGAGCCGCGCACACCGCGGACGGGTCCAAGCCCAGAATTGGCGGCACGGTCTGGACTGATGGCACGATGGTCAGGGCCGCGGTCGGGGGACATCGTGCGGCGGATTCGTGAGGAGTTGTTCCATGCAAGTAAGCACGCGCCGTGGGGTTTTGGCCGTCGTCGTCGCGGCCGGACTGACTGGTGCCGGCAGTGCGTTCGTCGCCGCTCCGGCGGCGACGGGTGCAACCGACCCGTGCGCGGCCAGCGAGGTCGCCCGCACCGTCGGCACCGTCGCCAAGCAGACCGGTGACTACCTGGATTCGCATCCGGAGACCAACCAGGCGTTGACGTCCGTCCTGCAGGAACCGGCCGGACCGCAGTCGGCGGTGACGCTGAAGAGCTACTTCGAGGCCAACCCGAAGGTCGCGCTGGATCTGCAGGGGCTGGCCAACCCGTTGAACAAACTGGGCACGCAGTGCAAGTTGCCGATCACGCTGCCGCAGGCACTCAGCCTGTTCCAGGCCGCGCAGGGGGCTGGCGGATTGCCCGGTCTGCCGGGTGCGGCGCCCGCAGCGCCAGCGAGTCCGTCGCTGCCGGGCCCCAGGCCTAACAACAGCTAGAGCATTCAGTCCGGCGGCGGCAGGGGTTGCTGCCGTGCTCCTAGGCGGCCGGATCGGTGGCGTTCAGTCCCCGGCCCGCGATGCCGGGGTCGGTGGGCGGGTCCTCGGCGTCGGAGTCTGCCGCGCGCTCGCGGCGGAACATGAAGAAGAACACCACCCACCCGATCGCGGCGATGAACAACCAACTGATCAAGCGGTAGATCAGCATCGCCGAGATGGCGTTGGGCAGCGCCATACCCGACGACACCAGCCCGGGCACCAGTACCGCCTCCACGACCAGCAGGCCGCCCGGCATCAGCGGAATCGTCCCGACCGCACGGGCCGCGGCGTAGGCGACCGTCAACCCGGCGACCGACGCGTGATCGCCGGCGGCGTAGGCCGCGCAGGCCAGGCACGCGACGTCGGCGACCCAATTGAACAGCGACCAGCTGAACGCCACCCCGAGGTCGCGTCGGCTCAGGCTCACCGACTCGAGTTGCATCAGGATCTCGCGCCATTTGTCCACGCCGGCGTCGGCCGGTTTGCCACGGACCGAATTGACCCAGGACAGCACCTTGATGCCGATGCCCTCGATCAGCTCCGGCCGTGACGCCACCGCCTGGGCCAGCAGCATCAGCGCGACGAACCCGCCGAGGGTGAACAGCAGCGAGAACGGGTTGTTCTTGGCGCCCAGCAGGAACGCCCCACCCAACCCGAGCACCGCCAACCCGACCGCCTGCAGCGCGCCCGACATCACCAGCTGCCAGGAGGCCACCACCGTCGAGGCGCCCCAGAGGCGTTGCTGACGGAGCAGGAACGTCGCCGAGATCACCGGTCCGCCGGGCAACGTGGTGCTCAGCGAGTTGGCCGCGTAAAACGCGGCCTCGGACCGCAATTGCTTGACGTGCACGCCGGCGGACGCCAGCAGCGTGCGCTGGATCTGCGCGAAACTGTGCATCGACGCCGCCGCGGCGACCATCGCGGCGACCAACCACCACCACTTGGCCTCGTACAGACTCATCCACGCTTTGGCCAACTGATCGCGCACCAGGGCGATCTCGACGCCCAGCACGACCACCACGACGACGAGCCCGACCCACCTCAGCCACCAATACTTGCCGCGCGGCGGCGCGTCGCCCTGGCGGGTGAACGTCCCCAACCGCCCTCCCACGAGCTTGCGGGCGGCGGCGTCCGGTGACATCGCACTAGGGTAACCGTGCCGGTGTCGCGCGCATCGATGCACGTCGCTGACGTGTCGACGTCGTTCCAGGGTCGTAACCGGATCGTGGCGCCCGGGTTTGCGGAAGTTGCGCCGCCACCCCGGCTACGCTTGCCCAATGTCGGCAACCATCGACGACGAATCCGTAAGTCCGCTGGTCCGAAAGGCCGCCGCCTGGTCCTGGCGGCTGCTGGTCATCGTGGCCGCGGCTGTCGCGCTGCTGTGGGTGGTCGACAAGCTGGAAGTGATCGTCGTGCCGGTGCTGCTGGCGCTGATGATCAGCGCTTTGCTGGTGCCGTTGGTGGATTGGCTGGACACCCGCGGCGTGCCGCGCGGTGTCGCGGTGACGCTGGTGTTGCTGGCCGGGTTCGCGATCCTCGGCGGCATCCTGGCTTTCGTCGTCAGCCAGTTCATCGTCGGGTTGCCCGACCTGGTCACCCAGGTGGAACACAGCATCGACTCGGCCCGCAAATGGCTGATCGAAGGGCCGGCGCACGTGCGCCGCGAACAGATCGACAACGCCGGCAACTCCGCGATCCAGGCGGTGCGCAACAACCAGGAGAAGCTGACCAGCGGCGCCCTGTCCACCGCCGCCACCATCACCGAGTTGGCCACCGCGGCGGTGTTGGTGCTGTTCACGCTGATCTTCTTCCTCTACGGCGGCCGCAACATCTGGCAGTACGTCCAGAAGCTGGTCCCGAGCCATGTCCGCAGCCGCGTGCACCAGGCGGGTCTGGCCGGGTACGGCGCGCTGACGGGATACATCCGGGCCACCTTCCTGGTCGCGTTGACCGATGCGGTCGGGGTCGGGGCGGGTCTGGCGATCATGGGTGTGCCGCTGGCGCTGCCGTTGGCGTCCATCGTCTTCCTCGGCGCGTTCGTGCCGCTGATCGGTGCGCTGGTGTCGGGTTTGCTGGCCGTGGTGGTCGCGCTGCTGGCCAAGGGCATGGTGTACGCGCTGCTCACGCTCGGTCTGCTGATCGTGGTGAACCAGCTCGAGGCGCACGTGCTGCAGCCGCTGGTGATGGGGCGCGCGGTGTCGATCCACCCGTTGGCGGTGGTGTTGGCCATCTCCACCGGCGGGGTGCTGGCCGGGATCGTCGGCGCCCTGCTGTCCGTGCCGACCGTGGCGTTCCTGAACAACGCGCTACAGGTGCTGCTGGCCAAGGATCCCGAGGCCGAGGCCGAGGAGCAGAAAGACGAGGAAGAGGTGTCGGCGATCGTCCAGGCGAAACCGGACAAGCCCGACAAGGAACCCTCGCCCAGCGTGTAACTACTGCGAAAAACGAGCGCTTTTTTCGCAGTGGCGACACGCTCGGCGCAATGCCATCCTGGCGAGCTAGATCCGGCGGCCTTCGCGGCGCAGCAGATCCTGGGCCGACAGCCCACCGCCGCCACCTCGGCGACGCTGACGCCCGTTGTCCACCGCGTTCTCGCCCTGGATCCCCCGCGCGTTGAGCTTCTCGGTAGCCGTCTCCGAGTCCTCGTCGGCCCGCTGAGCCGGTAGTGCGACCGTCTCGTCGGACGGGTCCTCGGGCTTGGCGTCGGGCCGGTTGCCCGCGGCCGGCATCTTGTTGGTCTCCTCCGCCGACGGGGTGGGCGGCTTGGAGGTCGGCACCCGGGCCGGCGGGCGGGTGGTCGCGGTGGCCGGCCCGTTGCGCGACGGCTGCTGCAGTCGAGCGGTCGGCGCCTCCTGGGGCTGATTCGCGGACTGCCCGGACCGGACCGGGACCTGCGGGCTGGCCGCCGGGGCCGGCGCGTTCGACGGACCCAGTTCTGGCCGGGCCGCCGGACGCGGCAGCGGCGCCGGGTGGGTGGGGTCGTGCGGAGGCCGCGGGGTCGCGGCGACCAGGCCGGCCGTGACCGGCGGACGCACCGTGCTGGCAGGCCGCTTGCGCTCGTCGGGCAGCTGGATCTCGCCCAGACCGATGCGGTTCTGCAGGCGCCGCATCCAGCGCGGCGCCCACCAGCAGTCGTCGCCGAGCAACTTCATCACCGACGGCACCAGGAACATCCGGACCACGGTCGCGTCCAACAGCAGCGCCGCCATCAACCCGAAGGCCAGGTACTTCATCATCACCAGGTCGGAGAAGACGAACGACCCGGCGACCACGGCCAGAACCAACGCGGCGGCGGTGATCAACCGCCCGGTGGTCGCCGTCCCGATCCGGATCGACTCCTGGGTCGACATGCCGTTCTCACGCGCCTCGACCATGCGGGAGACCAGGAAGACTTCGTAGTCGGTGGCCAGGCCGTAGCCGACCGCCACCACCAGCGCGATGATCACCACCATCAGCGGTGTCGGCGTGAAATTCAGCAGTCCGGCGCCATGGCCGTCGATGAATATCCAGGTCAGGATGCCCATCGTGGAACCGAGCGTCAGCACGCTCATGACCGCGGCCTTGATCGGCAACACCACCGAGCCGAAGGCCAGGAACATCAACAGCATGGTGGTGCTGATCAGCACGATCACCATCAAAGGTGCCCTGTCCACCAGGCTGTGAATCGAGTCCTGCTCCAGCGCCGGTGTGCCGCCGACGTAGATGTCGATGCCCTTGGGCGGTGTGATCGAGCGCAGCTCGGCGAGCTTGCGAGCCGAGTCGGCCGGGTTGTTCAGGGCGTTCTGCAGCACCCGGACCGACGGATCCTTCGAGGCATCCGGAGCCTGCGAACGCTCCTGCCACATATTCGCCGGATTGTTGTCCCGCACGTTGAACCCGCTGATGGCCATGGCCTTCGCGCGCACGTCCGCGACCTGCTGGTCGGTCACCGGCTGATGATTGGTGGACCGGATCACCAGCGTCAGCGGATTGGTGCGGTAGCTGGGGAAGAGCTGGTCGAAATGCTCCTGCGACTGGCGCGCCGCATTGTTCGGCGGCAGGTACTTCTCGCTCATCCCGCCCAGCGACATGTTGCCCAGCGGGATGATCAGCAGGATCATGCCGACCACGATCGGGATGGCGAACGCCAGCGGGCGCTTCATCACGAAGTTCGTCAGCTTGCCCCAGAACCCGGCCTCGACCTCTTCGCGGGTCTTGGTCTTCTGCAGGCGGTCGGCCAGCCAGTTCAGGTAGGCCCGGGACACCTTCCAGTTCCGCAGGAACGGCACCCGGAACGCGGTCCGGACACCGAGCGCATCGACGTTCTTGCCGAGCACACCCAAGCAGGCCGGCAGCAGCGTGATCGACAGGATCGCGGCCAGCGTCACCGCCGTGATCAGCGCGTAGGTCAGCGACTTCACGAAGCCCTGGGGTAACAGCAGCAGGCTGGCGCCCGAGGCCGCGATCAGGACTGCCGAGAAAACCACGGTGCGTCCCGCCGTCATCACGGTGCGGCGCACGGCGGTCTCCGTGTCGTAGCCTTCGGCGATCTCCTCGCGGAATCGGCTCACCACGAACAAGCCGTAGTCCACCGCGATGCCCAACCCGATCAGTGAGACGACGGGCTGGGCGAAGAAATGCACCGGCCCGAACATCGCGATCAGCCGCAGGATGCCCAGTGACCCGGCGATGCTCAGACCGCCGACCATGACGGGCAGGCAGGCCGCGACCGCGCCGCCGAACACCAGGAACAGCACCACCGCGACCAGCGGGAGCGCCAGCACCTCCATCCGGCGCTGGTCGGTGGCGATGGTGCCGGTCAGTGCGCTGGCGATCGGTTGCAGGCCGGCCAGCTGCACGGTGCCGCCGTCCAACTTCTGCAGTGCGGGTTCGATGTCCTTGTAGTTGGTCAGGATGGTGTCGTCGTTGTCGCCGTTGAGGGGGACCGACACGAAGGTGTAGCGCTTGTCGTCGGTCACCATGCCCTTGATCACGGGGCTGGGGTTATCCGGCGCGCGTAGGTAGCCTGCCCAGCCGAACACCTGTTTGGGGTGGTCGGCGACGAATTTATTGAGCTCGTCGGTGACCTTCTTCGACCACGCCGGGTCGGCGACGGTCTTGCCGTCCGGCGCCTTGAAGATCGCGACGATGTGGCCGGTCCGATCGCGTCCGTAGACCTCGTCACCGAGGATGGAGGCCTTGACCGACTCGCTGCCGTCGTCGTAGAAACCGCTCTGCGTGACGTGCTTGCCGAGACTGAGCCCGAAGATTCCGCCGAGCAGGCACAAAGCCACCGTGACCCCGATTACGACGAAACGGAATCGGTACACAGTTCGACCCCACCAGGCGAACACTTAGGCTCCTTACTGGATCTCTAGCGACCCGCGCATTGCTCTTCTGTTGTCACACACGCGAGATCAACAGGGACGACAGCGGCCGGAACGGCTGCAACCAAGCCCCCTGCTCAGGTAGCGAATCCAGGCCGATCCGCGGCAGTGGCTCCCGGAAAACACCCGCGATGTCCTCCAGGTCGACGAACTCCAAGCTATCCGACGCTAACGCCCAACTGGCGTGTTCGCGAAATCCAAGCACTTGAACAGGAGTTCCGCCACGGGCCACCGCCTCCAGCGGCTGCCGGAAGGCCTGACCGTCGGCGGAGGCCACCACCAGCGCCGCCAGCCCCTCCCGGTAGCGCAGGTCGATGTGCTCGAGCATGTCGCGGTCGACGTCGCTGTCCTCGTCGATCTTGGGCTTGGCGAAGACGGCGAAGCCGACGTTGCGCAGCGCGTCCACCCACGGCCGGACCACTTCGGCGCTGCCCGGGGCGATGTTGGTGAAGACGGTGGCCTCGGGCTCGATGCGGGCATCGGTGCCGTCGGACGATCTCGCACCGACCTCGGCGGTGCGGGCCAGCAGCCAGCGGCCCAGCGCGTCGAACCGGGGCCGTTCCAGCCCGGTCGGCCGGCGGCCCAGGATCGAACCCAGACCCATGTCCAGGTTGGGCGCGTCCCAGACCAGCAGGACCCGCTGCACGGGTTTCGCGAGCCCGGCCAGGCCGTCCTGCGCCAGGTCACCCGCGGCCAGCATCGGGCGGGCCATCGTCTCCGACGCCGGCGTCGTCACGTCTTCGGTGAGGCTCATGTGCTCATCTGATTTCGGGCTTCTTCCATACGAACTCACAGACGCTGCTGCCCGCTTCTTGAGCCTTCGTCTCGTACTTGGTGATGGGACGGACGATGGAGATGGGTAGGGATTCGGTGCCGGGATCGACGCGGACGAGGCCGGGTGGTCGCAGTGCGGCAATGTGCTCGGCGTAGCCGGGATGGTCGGTCGCGGCATGCAACACACCCCCGGCGAGTAGCCGGTCGGCGATCAGGGAAACCGTTCCCGGCTGAAGTAGCCGGCGTTTGTGGTGGCGTGCCTTGGGCCACGGGTCGGGAAAGAAGACCCGCACCCCGGTCAGCGATTCCGGCGCGATCAGATCTTTCAGCACGTCTATTCCGTTGCCGCGGATCAACCTGATGTTGTCGACGCCGGCGCTGTCGATTCCGCACAGCAACTGGGCCAGGCCGCGGCGATAGATCTCCACCGCGATGACGTCGATGTCGGGCTCGGCTTGGGCCATGGCCAGCGTGGACGTCCCGCTGCCGCAACCGATTTCCAGCACCAGCGGCGCGTCCCGGCCGAACCAGGCACGGGTGTCCAGCGGCTGCTCGGGCGGGGTGTCGGCCTGGCGGCCGAGTTCCGGCCAGCGACGTTCCCAGGTCTCGCGCTGCGCGTTGGACAAGGCCGAGCGCCGCGACCGGAAACTCGTGGCAGGCAGATAGCCCCAGGGCGTGTCGGGCCGTAACCCCACCCCGGGTTGCGCATGCATTCGTCCATGGTGGCCCATGATCGGCGGATGTAGCCGCCTCTGGTCCAGATTGATACCCAACAGTTGTCTTCGGCTGGTATCGGGGAGACCTGGCTCGCGTGCCGGAGGCGGGGATGCCACCATTCGGTGGGATCGCTACGAGCCGGAACATGACGGGACAGGGGCATCAGATTTTCGCCGACGAGCTGACGCGCTTCGCCCAGCAGGCCGCTGACCAGCGGATCGAAGCGCTCGCCGAGCGCACCGCCGCGCCGCTGCGAGTGGCGGTGCGCGGACGTCGCGGGGTGGGCCGCGGCATGGTGGCACGGGCCCTGGACCGCGCCGGCGTGCGGGTGACGCCCCCGGGGGCCGCCGCGGACCTGCTCGTCCAGGTGGTCGCCGAGGTCGCCAAGCCCGAGGACATCCGCGGGCCGCGCCCGGCGCTGGCGTTGCTGAACAAGGCCGACGTGACCGGCCTGGCCGGGGACGGCCGGGTGGGGTCGCAGTGTGCCGGGCTGGCCGCCCGGCTGGGGGTGCCCGTGCTGCCGATCAGCGGGCTGCTCGCCGTCGCGGCCCTCGACGATGCCGATGCGCAGTGCTTTGTCGATGCGCAGTGCTGGGCCGGCCTGCGGGCACTTGCCGCGCACCCGGACGGTTCGACGTGCCTCGACCGCTCCTTCGACGGGTTCCTGACGGCGCCGCTGCCGGTCCCGGTGGCGACGCGGGTGCGGTTGCTGCGCACGCTGGACCTGTTGGGCGTCGCGCTGGGTGTCGCGGCGTTGCGCCAGGGCGCCGGGCCCGCGCAGGTCCGGACGGTATGGCGGCGGGCCAGCGGCGTGGACGCGGTGATCGAACGGTTGGCCGTCGCCGGCGCCCAGGTGCGCTACCGCCGGGTGCGCGACGCCGTCACCGAACTCGAGGCACTGGCCGTCGCCGACCCGGCCGTCGCCGAGTTCCTGTCCCGCGACGACACGGTGATCGCCCGGATGGCGGCGGCCCTCGACGCCGCCGCGGCCGACGGGCGGGAACCCGGTCCGGACGCGCCCCTGGCGCGCGCGGTGCACTGGCAGCGCCAGGGCCGCACACCGCTTACCGAGCTGCAGCGGGCCTGCGCGGCCGACATCACCCGGGGATCGCTTCGGCTGTTCTCGCGCGCCGGTGGCGCCGGATGTCGGGTGTCGCGGTGACCGGCGGGCGGCGGGACGACCCGGTGGCCCGGGTCGATGCTCTGGTGGCCTCCATCGGGCCGAGTCTGGATGCTCCGGCCGTCAACCGGCTGGACGTGGTGCTCGTGACCGGCCCGTGGCTGTCCGGAGTCACCGCGGTGGCCACCGCGCTGCGCGAACGGCTCGGGCAACACACCTTCGTCGAGGCTGCCGAGTTGGCACCCGGAGCGGCGCCCAAGGCGGTGGTGTTCGTGGTGTCGGGCGCGGCGCCGATGACCGAATCCGACTGCGCGCTGCTCGACGCCGCCGCCGAGAACACC
The DNA here is from genome assembly GCF_059813095.1 of Mycobacterium sp. NGS22. Lineage (NCBI taxonomy): Bacteria > Bacillati > Actinomycetota > Actinomycetes > Mycobacteriales > Mycobacteriaceae > Mycobacterium > Mycobacterium sp. NGS22. The sequence goes on along the minus strand of NZ_JCALDY010000009.1, from coordinate 169,463 downwards.
GATGTGGTGGTGGCCGTGGTGAGCAAGATCGACGTGCATTACGGCTGGCGCGACGTGCTGGCCGCCAATGTCGCCAAGCTGGCCCGCCACGCGCCGCGCTACGACCGGGTGTCCTGGGTCGGCGCGGCCGCGGCGCCCGACGTGGGTGAGCCGCAGCTCGAAGAGCTGATCGCCACCGTCCAGGGACAGCTCGCCGACGTCGACGTCGCACGCCGGAATCGGTTGCGGGCGTGGGAATCTCGCCTGCAGAAGGTCGCGCAGCGCTTCGAGCGCGACGCCGACGGCGCCGGCCGGCGGGCCCGGGTGGACGCCCTGCGCGAGCAGCGCAGCGCCACGCTGCGGCAACGACGGGAGACGAAGTCGGAGCGCACGATCACCCTGCGCGGCCAACTGCAGCAGGCGCGGGTCCAGTTGTCCTACCTGGCGCGCACCCGCAGCGCTTCGATACGTACCACCCTGCAGGAGGACATCGCCAACTTGCCGCGCCGGGCCATGGGCGGCCTGGAAGAGGACGTGCGCGGTCGATGTGACGAAGCGGTCGGCGAGATCGGAGCAGCCGTCGACGCCAACCTCGCCGAGATCGCGCAGGGGGCCGGCGTGCCGTTGGACCTCCCGCCGTTGGAGTCGCCGACGGTCCCGTTCCCGCCCGTCCAGCTCAAGTCGCGCCGCTTGGAGACCCGGCTGATGATGGTTTTCGGCGTGGTGTTCGGCCTCGGCGTGGCGTTGACGCTGAGCCGGCTGCTCGCCGGTCTGGCCGGCCATCTGCATCCGGCGTACCTGGTGGCCGGGACCGTGGCGTGCGGCGCGCTCGGCTTGGCGATGACCGTCTGGGTGGTGCACATCCGGACCCTGCTCGGCGACCGTGCCGCACTGGACCGCTGGGCGGGGGAGGCCACGTCGTCGCTGCGGTCGGTCCTGGAGCAACTGGTGGCCAGCCGGGTGCTGGTCGGCGAGTCGCTGCTGAGCACCGCGGCGACCGCGCGCGACGAGATGGAGAACTCCCGGGTGAACGATCAGGTCAGCGTGATCGACACCGAACTTCGCGAACACGCGCTGGCCGCGGCCCGGGCCGCCGCCGCCCGGGATCGGGAGATGCCGACCGTGCAGGCCGCGCTCGACGCGGTGCGTGCGGAACTCGGCGATCCGGGTGCCCGATAACACGGTTTGCCGCAGGGCGAAATGCTTCTGAATCGGTCTTGTGAGCAGTCTTATACCCGCCCAGCACTTTCCCTACAAGTGAAGCGCGATAATCTGTATAAGAAAGCGTTAAGTGTGAGCAGAGCCGCGCTGGCAATACCATTACCGACCAGCACCACGCAGCAGAATTCAGGAGAGTTCGATGACCTCAGCAACCGTCCCCGGTCTGGATACCGCGCCCACTAAACACAAGGGGCTGCTGTCCTGGGTGGAGGAGGTTGCCGAGCTCACCCAGCCCGACCGGGTGGTGTTCACCGACGGTTCCGACGAGGAGTTCAAGCGGCTCTCCGAACAGCTGGTCGAGGCCGGCACGTTCACCCGGCTCAACCCGGACCGGCACCCCAACTCGTTCCTGGCGCTGTCGGACCCGTCCGACGTCGCCCGCGTGGAGTCCCGCACGTTCATCTGCTCGGAGCACGAAGTCGACGCCGGCCCCACCAACAACTGGAAAGACCCCGCCGAGATGCGGTCCCTCATGAAGGACCTCTACCGCGGGTGTATGCGTGGCCGCACCATGTACGTGGTGCCGTTCTGCATGGGCCCGCTCGGCGCCGAGGACCCGAAGCTGGGTGTGGAGATCACCGACTCCGAGTACGTCGTGGTGTCGATGCGCACCATGACCCGGATGGGCAAGGCCGCGCTGGACAAGATCGGCGACGACGGCTTCTTCGTCAAGGCGCTGCACTCGGTCGGTGCGCCCCTCGAGGACGGCGCGAAAGACGTGCCGTGGCCGTGCAACGAGACCAAATACATCACCCACTTCCCCGAGACCCGCGAGATCTGGAGCTACGGGTCGGGCTACGGCGGCAACGCGCTGCTGGGTAAGAAGTGCTACTCGCTGCGCATCGCCTCGGCGATGGCCCACGACGAGGGCTGGCTGGCCGAGCACATGCTGATCCTCAAGCTGATCTCGCCGGAGAACAAGGCGTACTACTTCGCCGCGGCGTTCCCGTCGGCCTGCGGCAAGACCAACCTGGCGATGCTGCAGCCCACCATTCCGGGCTGGCGCGCAGAGACCCTGGGCGACGACATCGCCTGGATGCGGTTCGGCAAGGACGGCCGCCTCTACGCCGTCAACCCGGAGTTCGGTTTCTTCGGGGTGGCGCCGGGCACCAACTGGGACTCCAACCCCAACGCGATGCGCACCATCGAGGGTGGCAACACGGTATTCACCAACGTGGCGCTGACCGACGACGGTGATGTGTGGTGGGAGGGCCTGGAAGGCGACCCGCAGCACCTGACCGACTGGAAGGGCCGCGACTGGACTCCGGAGTCCACCGAGAAGGCCGCCCACCCGAACTCCCGTTACTGCACCCCGATGTCACAGTGCCCGATCCTGGCCCCGGAATGGGACGACCCGCAGGGTGTGCCGATCTCGGGCATCCTGTTCGGCGGCCGCCGCAAGACCACGGTGCCGCTGGTCACCGAGGCGCGCGACTGGCAGCACGGCGTGTTCATCGGCGCGACCCTGGGCAGCGAGCAGACCGCCGCGGCCGAGGGCAAGGTCGGCGCGGTGCGTCGCGACCCGATGGCCATGCTGCCGTTCCTGGGCTACAACGTGGGCGACTACATGGGCCACTGGATCAACCTCGGCAAGAACGCCGACGAGTCCAAGTTGCCGAAGGTGTTCTTCGTCAACTGGTTCCGCCGCGGCGACGACGGCCGCTTCCTGTGGCCGGGCTTCGGTGAGAACAGCCGGGTGCTGAAGTGGATCGTGGACCGCATCGAGCACAAGGCCGGCGGCAAGACCACGCCGATCGGCACGGTTCCCGCCGTCGAGGACCTGGACCTGGATGGCCTGGATGTCGAGGCCGCCGATGTCTCCGCCGCGCTGGCCGTCAACACCGACGAATGGCGCGAGGAACTGCCGCTGATCGAGGAGTGGCTGGAGTTCATCGGCGAGAAGCTCCCGACGGGTGTGAAGGACGAGTTCGACGCGCTCAAGGAGCGGCTGCGCGAAGCCGACTAGCTTCCCGCGAGCAGACGCAAAATCGCCCAATTCCGCTGGAATTTGGGCGATTTTGCGTCTGCTCGGCAGGGAGCAGGGTCAGGGTATGAGGTTTGCCAAATGAAAAGTTTCGGTAGGCCAGAATCATTGATTCGAGTCTCTGAACAGCAGAAATAAGGACACCCTGGTCAAGAAAATCGTAGCCTCGCTAAGTTGCCAGACGAGGGCGGGCGGGCTAGCCTCGCGGACATGACCTTGCTCGCCGACCGGCGTCGGAGCCGCCCTGCGGCGGCGAAGACGACGGCGGACACGCTGGTTCGGTCCCTGCTCACCACCCTGCTGTTCATCGCGCCGGCGCTGGTGATCCGGTTCATCGGGCTGCATCCCGACCCGGTCGTCGCGCTCGTCGTCTATGGCGCTGCGGTCGTTGCCGCGAGTTTCCTGCTCGCCTGGGGAGCCGAGGCCGCGCAGGTCGACGTGTCCGGCGGGCTGGCGGTCGCGGTTCTGGCCCTGATCGCGGTGCTGCCGGAATACGCCGTCGACCTCTACTACGCCTATACCGCCGGATCCCACACCGAATACACGCAGTACGCGGCGGCGAACATGACCGGCTCCAACCGGTTGCTGATGGGGCTGGGCTGGCCGGTGGTGGTGCTGCTGGGCGTGTGGACGACCCGCAAGATCAGCGGACGGCAGGTGGTGGGGCTCAGGCTCGAGCGCGGCAACCGCGTCGAACTCGGCTTCCTGCTGATCGCGGGTGTCGTCGCGTTCGTAGTGCCCGCCACCGGTCGCATCCCGATCACCTTGGGTGTGGTGCTGCTGGCCTGGTTCGGGTTCTACCTCTACCGGCTCAGCCGCGGGGATGTCGAGGAACCGGAGCTCGTCGGAACGGCCGCCGCGCTGGCCGCGCTGCCGCGGCGGGCCCGTCGCAGCGGCGTGATCGCGATGTTCGTGTTCGCGGCGGTGGTGATCCTGGTGTGCGCGCAACCGTTCGCCGAGAGCCTGATCGGGGCCGGCACCCGGCTGGGAATCGATCGGTTCTTGCTGGTGCAGTGGCTGGCGCCGCTGGCCTCGGAGGCCCCGGAGTTCGTGATCGCGATCATTTTCGCCGCCCGCGGCAAGGGCACGGTGGCCATCGCCACGCTGATCTCGTCGAAGGTCAATCAGTGGACGCTGCTGGTCGGTTCACTGCCGATCGCTCACCTCGCCGGGGGCGGCGGGACTGCGCTGGTGTTGGACGGCAGGCAGGTCGAGGAGATGCTGCTGACCGCCACTCAGACCCTGATGGGGGTGGCGCTGATCCTGGCGCTGCGTTTTCACCGGCACCTGGCCTGGGCGCTGCTCGCGCTGTTCCTGGTGCAGTTCCCGATCACCTCGACCGAGGGTCGGCTGGTGCTCAGCGGTATCTACGCCGCGGCGGCCGTGGTGGGCCTGATCGTGCACCGGCGCCATCTGCTGCCGACGCTGCGAGCGCCGTTCGCCGCGTGAGGCTCGGGTCGTACAGTCGGCCCCATGCAGATTCGACCGCACGCGCAAACCCACCCCGACAAACCGGCCGTCATCCTGCACCCGTCGGGCACGGTGGTGACGTTCGGCGACCTCGAGGCACGTGCCAACCGGCTGGCGCACCTGTTCCGGCAAGCGGGCCTGCGCGAGGGCGACGCGGTCGCGATCCTGATGGAGAACAACGAGCACCTGCACGCGGTAATGTGGGCGGCGCGGCGCAGCGGCTTGTACTACGTGCCGATCAACACCCACCTGACCGCGCCCGAGGCGGCCTACATCGTCGACAACAGCAGCGCCAAGGCGATCGTCGGCTCGGGGGCGCTGCGCGAGGTCTGCGCGGGGCTGGCCGAGCACCTGCCGGGCGGGCTGCCGGAACTGCTGCTGATCGCCGACGGTTCGCTGCCGGGCTGGCAGCGTTATCCCGAATGTGTTGCCGACCAACCGGATTCCCCGATCGCCGACGAGATCGAAGGCGACCTGCTGCAGTACTCCTCGGGCACCACCGGGCGGCCCAAAGGCATCAAACGCGAACTGCCGCACGTGCCGCCATCGGAGGCGCCGGGCATGATGTCGGCGCTGGTCGGGTTCTGGATGGACCCCGAGACGGTGTATCTGAGCCCGGCGCCGCTGTATCACACGGCGCCGTCGGTGTGGTCGATGACCGTGCAGGCCGCCGGCCTGACCACCGTGGTGATGGAGAAGTTCGACCCCGAGCAGACGCTGGCTGCCATCGAGCGTTACCGGGTGACGCACGGCCAGTTCGTGCCGGCGATGTTCGTCCGGATGCTCAAACTGCCGGAGTCCGTGCGTAATTCGTACGACCTGTCCAGCCTCAAGCGGGTGATGCACGCCGCCGCGCCGTGCCCGGTGGAGATCAAGAAGCAGATGATCGACTGGTGGGGGCCGATCGTCGACGAGTACTACGCGTCCTCGGAGGCGATCGGTTCGACGCTGATCACCGCCGAGGACTGGCTGGCCCATCCGGGTTCGGTGGGCAGACCCATGACGGGCGCGTTGCACATCCTCGACGAGGACGGCAACGAACTGCCGCCCGGGCACGCCGGCGAAATCTACTTCGAGGGCGGGTACACCTTCGAATATCTCAACGACCCCGCCAAAACCGCCGGCTCACGGGACCAACACGGTTGGATGACCGTCGGCGACATCGGTTATCTCGACGACGAGGGCTATCTGTACCTGACCGACCGACGGCACCACATGATCATCTCCGGCGGGGTCAACATCTACCCGCAGGAGACCGAGAACCTCTTGGTGACTCACCCGAAGGTGCTGGACGCCGCGGTGTTCGGCGTTCCCGACGACGAGATGGGCCAACGGGTGATGGCCGCGGTGCAGACCGTCGACCCCGCCGACGCCACCGACGAGTTCGCCGAGGAACTTTCCAGCTGGCTTCGAGACCGGTTGTCCCACTTCAAATGTCCGCGAACGATCGCATTCGAGCAGGCGCTGCCGCGCACCGACACCGGCAAGCTGTACAAGAACGAACTGGTCGACAAGTACTCAGGCTGATCGATGATCCGGGTGATCGATCTGTCCAGTGCGCCGGAGCGCGAAGCGCCGGCGCCGCCGGGCGTGATCGTCGCGCACGGCTCGGTGACCGACGAATTCTGGCTGCAGCAAGCAACTTTCACGCTGACCGAACAACCGTGCGCCGATCCGCGCACGGTCACCGTGGCGTCGATTGCCGACACCCTGACGCAGTTGACGCTGCGTTGCCGGCGTTGGCCGCACGCCAGCGCGGTGTGTGACGACGTACTGCGGTGCTTCGATCCGGCAGGTACGACGCTGGCCGGTGTAGTGACCGAGTCGCTGGCCTATTCGACACTGCAAGCCGGACCCGAATTCGCTCGCTGGCTTGCCGAACGCGGCCCCGCTCGGATGCCAGAACTCCCCGATCCGGTTGCGGCGCAACGCGACGGCGACACCCTGCGGATCGACTTCGATCGACCCCAACGGCACAATGCCTTCTCCACCGACGTCCGCGCCGCGCTGCTCGAAGCGCTGGCGGTGGCGCAGCTGGATCCGTCGGTGGCCGGAATCGTGTTGGGCGGCAACGGACCGTCGTTCTGCAGCGGCGGTGATCTCGCCGAATTCGGCACCTTCGCCGACCCGGCCAGCGCTCACCTGGCCCGCACCCGGCACAGCCCGGCGTTGGTGCTCGACGAGCTGACCGGCCGGCTTGGGCGGGCCTGCCGCGCCGAGGTGCACGGGCAGGTGCTCGGCAGCGGACTGGAGATGGCCGCATTCTGCGGATGGGTTGCGGCCGAACCTGATTCGGTATTCGGGCTACCCGAACTGAGCCTGGGACTGATTCCCGGCGCCGGCGGCACGGTGAGCGTCACCCGGCGCATCGGCCGTTGGCGCACCGCCTATCTGGTGCTCTCCGGTCAGACGATCGGCGCCGAAACCGCGCTGGCGTGGGGGTTGATCGACGCGATCAACGCTCAGTAGCCCGAGTACGTCGTATAGGTGGTTGAGGGTATGGTCGACACGGCAACAGCGCCGATGAAGACGTAGATAATAACCAAGATAATGATAGCTACCACGTAGACGCTGGCTGTGATGATCGCACTGATAATCGCCCACTTCTTCGCCTTCGCAGCCGCGTCATACGCCTCGGCCGAGCGTCCCTGCGCCCAAAGCGTGGACACCTTCGTGGAGTAAACGATTGACACGATACCGGCTGGGAGGCAGCACAATACGGTACTGAGGATCGCCCAGACCAGGTAGTTGTCCGGCGCCGGCTGGCCGCCGAAGCCCGGTTGGCCGCCATACGGCGGCTGCTGACCGGGCCAGCTCGGGGAGGCGCCATACGGGTCTGACGGATAACTCATGGCGGCTGCCTTCCCCTTGGGTCTAAAGTCAGGCAAATATACAGCACCCGAGCGCAATCCAGCTTCAAATTCCGCCCCGGGCAACGAGCTGCGCGGCGATGACGTTGCGCTGAATCTCGTTGGTCCCCTCACCCACGATCATCAGCGGCGCGTCCCGGAAGTAGCGTTCCACGTCGTACTCGGTGGAATAGCCGTAACCGCCGTGGATTCGCACCGCGTTCAGCGCGATCTCCATCGCCACCTCCGAGGCGAACAGCTTGGCCATGCCGGCCTCCATGTCGCAGCGCTGCCCGCTGTCGTAACGTTCGGCGGCGTAACGGGTCAACTGGCGGGCGGCGGTGAGTTTGGTTGCCATGTCGGCCAAATAGTTGCCGACGGATTGATGCTTCCAGATCGGCTGACCGAAACTCTCCCGTTGCTGGGCGTAGGCGAGCGCATCCTCCAACGCCGCGGTCGCCACACCCAGCGCACGGGCCGCCACCTGGATGCGACCCGTCTCGAGCCCCTTCATCATCTGCGAAAAGCCTTCGCCCGGAACGCCGCCCAGCACCGCGGAGGCGGGCAGCCGGAAGCCGTCGAAGGAAAGTTCGCACGACTCGACGCCCTTGTAACCCAATTTGGGTAGGTCCCGCGACACCGTCAGTCCCGGTCCATGCTGGACCAGCAACACCGAGATGCCTTTGTGCCGCGGCGTCGCGCTGGGGTCGGTCTTGGCCAGCAGCGCGATCAACCCGGACCGGCGCGCATTGGAGATCCAGGTCTTGGCGCCGTTGACCACCAATTCCGTTGTGCCGTCCGGCAACGCGGTGGTGCTCATGTTCTGCAGGTCGGAACCACCGCCCGGCTCGGTCAGCGCCATGGTGGCCCGCAGCTCACCGGTTGCCATCGGCGGCAGGAACTTTCGTTTCTGCTCCGCGGTGCCGAACAGCGTGAGCAGCTTGGCGACCACGGTATGGCCGCCCATCGCACCGGCCAGGCTCATCCAGCCGCGCGCCAACTCCTGAGTGACCTGCACATAACACGGCATCGACACCGGCGAGCCGCCGTACTCCTCGTCGATCGCCAGACCGTAGATGCCGATGCGTTTCATCTGCTCGATCCACGCCTCCGGATAGGTGTTGGCATGTTCGACCTCACGCACCGTCGGTTTCACGTCGCGGTCGACGAAAGCGCGCACGGTGGCGACCAGCATGGCTTCTTCGTCGTCCAGGTCAGCGCCCAGGTCGTTGGATTCCCGGCTCATCACTTCCGCCCTCCCGCGTGCACATTCGGTTTCCCAGCCTGCCAGCATGGGGCGTTGTGACTTACGGGTATGCGGGCATCCGGGCGGGCGGAGCCTACTTCGACGACCTCTCGGTGGGCCAGGTGTTCGACTGGGCGCCTTCGGTGACGCTGACGGCCGGGCTGGCGGGCGCCCATCAGGCGATCGTGGGGGACCGGCTGCGGCTCTCGCTGGACAGCTCGCTGTGCACTGCGGTGACCGGCGCACCGGCCGCACTGGCGCACCCCGGTCTGGTGTGCAACGTGGCGATCGGCCAGTCGACGCTGGCGACCCAGCGCGTCAAAGCCAACCTGTTCTACCGCGGGCTGACGTTCCACCGTTTCCCGGTGATCGGCGACACCATCTACACCCGCACCGAGGTGGTGGGGTTGCGCGCCAACGCCGCCAAGCCCGGCCGGGCCCCCACCGGTCTGGCGGCGCTGCGGATGACCACCATCGACCAGGCCGACCAGTTGGTTCTGGACTTCTACCGCTGCGCGATGCTGCCGGCCGGCCCGGACTGGCAGGGCACCGACCGGGCCGACGACCTGTCTGCCATCGGCGCCGACGCGGTGCTTCCGGTGGCCGCGCCCACCGAGGATTGGGACGGCGAGGCCTTCCGGCAGCGCGTACCGGGACCGCATTTCGACCCCGCGCTGGCGGGTGCGGTACTGCACAGCACCGCCGACGTGGTGACAAGCGCGCCCGAGTTGGCCCGCCTGACGCTCAATATTGCTGCGGTACACCACGATTCGCGGGTCGCCGGGCAGCGGCTGGTCTACGGCGGGCACACCATCTCGTTGGCGTTCGCGCAGGCCAACCGGTTGCTGCCGAACCTGGCGACGGTGCTGGGCTGGGAGTCCTGTGACCACACCGGGCCGGTGCGGGAGGGGGACACGCTCTACAGCGAGCTGCACGTCGAATCCGCCGAGCCGGGGCCCAATGGCGGCGTGCTGGGGTTGCGGTCGCTGGTCTACGCCGTCGCCGGCTCGGGGGAGCAGCCGGACCGGCAGGTACTGGATTGGCGTTGGCGCGCACTGCAGTTCTGACTGGATAGCAGGCCGACCGCCAAGCCACGCTGCTGGACCCGGCGGTCGGCCTGCTCGTCTATCAGGTGCCGGCCTTGCCCGCGGTGCCGTTGCCGCCCTTGCCTCCCGCGACGCCGGCGATCCCGGTGCCCGTCGCGGCGCCACCGGTCCCGCCGTTGCCGCCGGTGCCGGCGGCGCCGCCATTGCCGACGCTGCCTTTAGCGCCCGCGGTGCCGCCCGACCCGCCGCTACCGGCGTTGCCGCCGTCGCCGCCGCTGCCGCCGTTGGGGCCCGTGCCGCCGTTGCCGCCGTTGCCGTTGACGCCGCCACCGCTGCCGCCCGCGCCGCCGGTGCCGACCGCGCTGCCGCCCGCACCACCGGTGCCGCCGTTGCCGCCCTTACCGCCGGTGCCGCCCGCCCCGGCGCTGCCGCCGGTTCCGCCTGCTGCGCCGGCGCCGCCCTTGCCACCGGTGCCGCCGTCGCCGCCCTTACCGCCGTCGGGGACGGCGGCGGTTCCCTGCGCACCGGCCCCGCCGGCACCCGGCGTGCCGCCGCCACCGCCGCTGCCGCCGTTGCCGCCCAGACCGCCCGCGCCGGTGGTCCCGCCGCCGGCGCCGCCGGTGCCCGCGGCGCCACCGGCACCGCCGATCCCGCCGTCGCCACCCTTGCCGCCGGCACCGGCGTTGACGTTGATGTCACCGGTCGCCCCGGCGCCGCCCGCCCCGGCCTTGCCGCCGGTGCCGCCGTTACCGCCCTTGCCACCTGCGCCGTCGGTGCCCGCGGTGCCCAGGGTGACCGATCCGGCCTTGCCGCCTGCGCCGCCGTTGCCCCCGGCGCCGCCGCTGGCGCCGTTGCCGCCGTTGGTGCCGGCGCCGTTGTTCACGCCCACCGTGCCGGTGGTGCCGTTGACACCGGCGCCACCGGTGCCGCCGTTGGCGCCGTTTCCGCCGGTACCGCCATTGCCGGCGTTGCCGGAGATCGAACCGCCGTTGCCGCCGTCACCGCCGATGCCGCCCGACCCGCCGTTGCCGCCGACAAGGCCCGTCCCGCCGGTCGCGCCGACGAAGCCGTTGCCGCCGGCACCGCCGTGACCGCCGTTGCCGTAGGTGCCGCCGTTACCGCCGTTACCGCCGTTGCCGCCACTGGCCCCCGCCGTGCTGGTCTGGGTGAATCCGGCGCCACCAGCGCCGCCGTTGCCGACCGCGCCGACCGGCGCCGTGCCGTTGGCGCCGTTGCTGCCGGTGCTGCCGGTGCCACCGCTGTTGGTGCCGCCGGTGCCGCCCTTGCCCACGATGGCGTTGCCGCCGTCGCCGCCCTTGCCGCCGTGCGGGTTGGTGGCCGTGCCGGCCGCACCCGCGCCGCCGTCACCCGGGGTGCCGGCCTTGCCGCCGTTGCCCGCGTTGCCGCCGTTGCCGTCGGCCCCGGCGATCCCGCCCGGCGCACTGCCGCCGAGACCGGCGTTGCCGCCGTTGCCGCCGTTGCCGCCGGTGCCGCCGTTGCCGCCGTTCTGTCCGGCCCCGTTGTTGGTTCCGGCCACTCCGGCCGCACCGTTCACGCCGGCCCCGCCGTCGCCGCCGGTGGCGCCGGTGCCGCCGTTGCCGCCCTTGCCGCCGTTGCCGGAGACCGAGCCGCCGGCGCCGCCCTTGCCGCCGTGACCGCCGGCGCCGCCTTGCATGCCGTCGGTGCCGCTGGCGCCGGCCCCGGATCCGGCGTTGCCCGCCGTGCCGGCCGAACCGTTGCCGCCGTTGCCGCCGGCCCCGCCGTTGCCGTGGCTGCCGGCGTTGCCGCCGGCTCCGCCGTTGCCGCCCGCGGTGCCCGGGTTGGCGGCGGTCTGGCTGTAGCCGTTGCCGCCGCTGCCGCCGTTGCCGACCGCACCGCCGGCGATGGCGCCATTGGTGCCCGGCGTGCCCGGTTGGGTGCCGGAGGTGCCTGCGGTGCCGCCCTTGCCTGCGGTCTCATTGCCACCGTTGCCGCCGACGCCGCCGTCGGGGTTGGTCACGGTGCCGTTCGCGCCGTTGCCGCCGTCGCCCGGGGTGCCGGCCTTGCCGCCGTTGCCGCCGTTGCCGCCGATTCCGTCGATGCCGTCCAGACCCTTACCGGGGGTGGCCTTGCCGCCGACGCCGCCGTTGCCGCCGTTGCCGCCGTTGCCGCCGGCGCCGCCGTTGCCGCCGTTCTCGCCGCCGCCGACGCCGGTGCCGTACTGGTCGACGTCCGCGACCCCGTTCAGCCCGGACTTGCCGTTGCCGCCGGCGCTGCCGTTGGCGCCGTTACCGCCGGCACCGCCCTTGCCGCCGTCACCGGAGATCGAGCCGCCCTGGCCGCCTGCGCCGCCGTTACCGCCGTTGCCGCCGGCGCGGCCGTCGACACCGGAGTCGCCGGGGCTGGTGGCGTTGGCGCCGGCGATGTTGTCGACGCCGTTGCCGCCGGCGCCGCCGTTGCCGCCGTTGCCGATGGTGCCGGCGTTGCCGCCGTTGCCGCCGTTGCCGCCGCTGGAGCCCTTGGTCAGCGGGTTGTAGCCCGCCCCGCCCTGGCCGCCGTTGCCGGCCGGGCCGACCACCGACGCGCCGTCGGTGCCGGCGGTGCCGCTGGTCAGGCCGACGCCCGCGGCGCCGCCCTTGCCCGCGATGCCGGCGTCGCCACCGTCGCCACCGTTGCCGCCGTTGGGGTTGGTGACGGTGCCGTTGGCGCCGGCGCCCCCGTTGCCCGGGGTACCGGCCTTGCCGCCGTTGGCGCCGTTGCCGCCGTTGCCGTCGGTGCCCTTGGTGCCGGTGCCGAGCAGGTTGCCGGCCTTGCCGCCGTTGCCGCCGGCACCACCGTCGCCGCCGTTGCCGCCGTCGCCACCGCCGCCGCCGGCGCCGTTGTTGACTCCCTGCAGACCGGCCTTGCCCTGCACGCCGTTGCCGCCCTTGCCGCCGGTCGCGCCGTTGCCGCCGTTGCCGCCGTTGCCGGAGTTGCCGGAGATCGAGCCGCTGTCGCCGCCGTTGCCGCCCAGGCCGCCGGAGCCGCCGGTCTGGCCGCTGGTGCCGCTCTGGCCGAGCGCCGTGCCGTTCACGCCCGCGGTGCCCGCGGTCCCGTTGCCGCCGTTGCCGCCGTTGCCGCCATTGCCGATCTGGCCCGCGGCGCCGCCGTTACCGCCGTTGCCGCCGCTGGTTCCCGGCGTGGTCGGGTTGAAGCCGTTGCCGCCGTTGCCGCCGTTGCCGCCGGTCCCGACGGGCACGCCGCCGGCCTTGCCGTCGGCGCCGGTAGTGGACCCGGCGCCGCCGGCGCCGAGACCACCCGCGGCACCGAGCACGCCGCCGTCACCGCCGTGGCCGCCGTTGGGGTTGCCGGCCGTGCCGTCGGCGCCGTTGCCGCCGTTGCCGCCGATGCCCTGGTTGCCGCCGTTGCCGCCGACGCCACCGGCACCCTGGCTGTAACCGGGGGCGCTGGGCGCTCCGCCGGTGCCACCCTTGCCGCCTCTGGCGCCGTTGCCGCCGGTACCGCCGTCGCCGCCGTCGCCGCCGTTGATGCCGCCGGCGCCGTTGCCGCCGGTACCGCCGTCGCCGCCGTAGCCACCGGCGCCACCGACGCCGCCGTCACCGGCGATCGTGCCGCCCTTGCCGCCGGTACCGCCGTCGCCGCCGGCGCTGGCGTTGCCGCCGCTGCTGCCGTTGGCGCCGGGCGCGGCACCGTTTGCGCCGGTCGAACCCTTGGCCCCGTTGCCGCCCTTGCCGCCGGCGCCGCCCTCGCCGTACTGCCCGGCGTTGCCGCCGACCCCGCCGTTGCCGCCGGCCTTGGTCGGGTCGTCGGAGTTCCAGCCGGCACCGCCGACGCCGCCGTCGCCGGCCAGGTCGGTCGGGATGCTGCCGCTGCTGCCGTTGGCGCCCGGCGTCGAACCGGTGCCGCCGGTGCCGCCGCTGCCGCCCGCCCCGGGGTTGGCGCCGTTGCCGCCGGCCCCACCGTTCGGGTTGGCCTTGGTGCCGGCCGCGCCGGTGCCGCCGACGCCGCTCACCCCGCCGTTGCCGCCGTCGCCGGCGTTGCCACCGGTGCCGACGGTGCCGTTGGTGACCAAGCCGGCGGCGCCGCCGTTGGCGCCCTTGCCGCCGGTGCCGCCGTTGCCGGCGTTGCCACCCTTGCCGCCGTTGACGCTGAAGTCGCCGGTGCCGCCCTTGCCGCCGACGCCGCCGGCTCCGCCGTCACCGCCGTTGCCGCCGTTGCCGCTGTTGCCCTGGATCGTGCCGCCGTTGCCGCCCTTGCCCGCGGCGCCACCGGTGCCGCCGGTGCCGCCGACGCCGCCGTCCTGGCCCGGGCCGCCGGTGCTGCCGGTCACGCCGGTGCCGCCGGTGTAACCGTCGCCGCCGTTACCGCCGTTGCCGTACGCGCCGGCGTTGCCGCCGTTGCCGCCGGCGTAGCCGGTCTGGCCGGCGCCGGGGACGCCGAACGCGTCGCCGCCGTCACCGCCGTGACCGGTCGCCGTGGTGGGCGTGGTGCCGGGAGTCCCGTTGGTGCCCGACCCGCCCGGCCCGTTCCCGGCGGTGCCGTTGGTGCCACCGGCACCGGGGTTGCTGCCCTGGCCGCCGTCGCCGCCGCCGAGGAAGCCGTCGCCACCCTTGCCGCCGGCCGCTCCCAGACCGCCGTTGCCGCCGTTGCCGCCGTTGCCGCCGAGGCCCGCGGCGGTGTTCGCGCCGTTGCCGCCGGTGCCGCCGGCCGCGCCGTTGCCGGCGTTGCCACCCGCGCCGCCGTGGCCGTTGAGGGCACCGCTCTTGCCGCCGTCACCGCCGGCCCCGCCATTGCCACCGGCTTTGCCGTCGGTGCCGTTCGGGTCGGTACTGGTGCCGTTGGTGCCGTTCTGCCCGGTCGCGCCTTGGCCGCCGTTACCGCCGGCGCCGCCGTCGCCGTACAGGCCACCGTCACCGCCGGCGCCACCCTTGCCGCCGTTGGCACCCGGGACGGTGGCGTTGTAGCCGTCACCGCCCTGGCCGCCATTACCGCCGACGTTGACCGGGGTGGAGCCGTTGGCACCGTTGTTGCCCTTGGACCCGGTGCCGGTGCCGCTGCCGTTGGCGCCGCCGCTGCCGCCGGCGCCGCCGGCCGACCCGCTGCCCGGGTCGCCGCCCTTGCCGCCCTTGCCGCCGTCGGGGTTGGCAGCGGTGCCGGCGGCGCCGTCGCCACCGTTGCCCTGGGTTCCGCCGTTACCGCCGTTACCGGCGTTGCCACCGGCCGCACCGGCGCCCGCGACGCCCTTGGTCGCCGTGCCACCCGCGCCGCCGGCGCCGCCTGCGCCGCCGGTACCGCCGGTGCCGCCGTCGCCGCCGTTCTGTCCGCCGCCGATGCCGGTGCCGTAGTAGTCCTTGTTCGGGACGCCGTCGTCGCCGTTGGTGCCGTTACCGCCGTTGCCGCCGCTGCCGGCGTTGCCGCCCTTGCCGCCGGCGCCGCCGTCACCGATGGTCGTGCCGCCAGCGCCGCCGGCTCCACCCTGGCCGCCCGCGCCGCCGTTGCCGCCGTTGCTGCCGTCGGAGCCGGTGTTGCCGTTGTTGACGCCGTTGGCTCCGTTGGAGCCGGCACCGCCGGCGCCGCCGTTGCCGCCGTTGCCGTTGGTGCCGCCGCTGCCGCCCTTACCGCCGGCACCGCCGGCCAGGCCGTTGCCGTTGGCGTCGGTGGCGTTGGGCGCCCAGCTGTGGCCGACGCCGCCGTTGCCGCCGTTGCCGGACGGGCCGGTGAAGCTGGCGCCGGCCTTGCCGTTCAGGCCGCTCGCGTCGCCGGCACCGTCCACGCCGCCGATGCCCCCGGCGCCCGCCTTGCCGACATTGCCCGCGTTGCCGCCGTCGCCGCCGGCGGTGGCGCCGGAGATGCCGGCCGCGCCGTTCCCGCCGCTGCCCGAACCACCCGCGGCACCGCCGTTACCCGCATTGCCGCCGTCACCGATGACGCCCTTGACACCGAACGGACCAGCGTTTCCGCCCGCGCCGCCGGCACCGCCGCCGCCGCCGACACCACCGTCGCCGCCGTCGCCACCGTGCTGGCCGGCGCCGACGCCGTTGCCGTACTCGTCGACGCCGGACACGCCGTCGCCGCCGTCGTGGCCCAGACCGCCCTTGCCGCCGTCGGCCCCGGCGCCGCCCTTGCCGCCGGACCCGCCGTCGCCCAGCTGGCTGCCGGCGTCACCACCGGCGCCGCCCTTGCCGCCGGTACCACCGGCCTGGCCGGTGCCGCCGTTGTCGCCGTCGCTGACGCCGTTCTGGCCGACCGCGCCCGCCACACCGTTGCCGCCGGCGCCGCCGTTGCCGCCGCTGCCGTAGTTGCCGCCCTTGCCACCGGCGCCGCCGTCACCACCGTTGGCGCCGGCAGCGGTCGAGGTGAACCCGGCTCCGCCGTCGCCGCCGTTGCCGACCGGGGTGGTGGGCAGGGCGCCGTCGACGCCGTACTTGCCGAAGCCGACGCCGTTGCCGTTGCTGCCGCCCTCGCCGCCGGCGCCCACGCCACCGGCGTTACCGCCGTTACCGCCGGCCCCACCGGTGGGGTTGGTGGAGGTGCCGGCCGCGCCCGCGCCGCCGTCACCCGGAGTGCCCGAGTCGCCACCGTTACCGGCGTTGCCGCCGGCACCGGAGGTACCCGCGATGCCCTTGGTCGAGTTGCCGCCGAGGCCGCCGTTGCCGCCGCTGCCACCCTTGGCGCCGCTGCCGGCGTTCCCACCGTTCTGACCGGCGCCGATGCCGTTGCCGTACTTGTCCTGCCCGGCCACACCGGCGTTGCCGTTCTGGCCGTCGCCACCATCGCCGCCGTCGGCGCCGTGACCGCCGGCACCGCCGGCGCCACCGTTGCCGGCGTTCACACCGGCCTTGCCGCCGCGGCCGCCGTCACCGCCGGACCCGCCTACCTGCGCGTTGCCGCCGTCGCCGCCGGCTTTGCTCGCGTCGACGCCGTCGTTGCCGGCCACGCCGTTGCCGCCCTTACCGCCGGCGCCGCCGTTGCCGTAGTTGCCGCCGTCGCCGCCGGCGCCACCGTCGCCGCCGCTGGCGCCCGCAGCCTGCGGGCTGAACCCGCTACCGCCGCTACCGCCGTTGCCGACGATGCCGGTGATCCCCGCACCGTTGGCGCCACTTGCCGCCGTGCCGCCGCCGCCGTTGGTGCCGCCGGCGCCGCCCTTGCCGATGGCGCCGGCGTTGCCGCCGTTGCCGCCGTTGCCGCCGTTGACGTTGGTGCTCGTGCCTGCCGCGCCGTTGCCGCCGTTGCCGGGTGTGCCGGCGTTGCCGCCCTTGCCGCCGATGCCGCCGGTGCCGTTGGTGCCCGCGCTGGCGCCGGAGCCGCCGGCCGCGCCGCCCGTGCCGCCCGCGCCACCGGCGCCGCCGGTGCCGCCGTTGCCGCCGTCGCCGCCGGCCTGGCCGCCACCGATGCCGTTGTTGTAGTTGTTCGCGTCGCTGACGCCGTTGGCGCCGGTGAAGCCGGTACCACCGTTGCCTGCCGCGCCACCGGTGCCACCATTGCTGGCGTTGCCGCCGCCGGCGTTGGTGCCGGCGGTGCCGCCGGTGCCGGAACCGGCCGCGCCGCCGGTGCCGCCCTTGCCGCCGTTGCCGCCCTTGCCGCCGGCACCACCTTCGCCGCCGGCGTAACCGGCGCCGTTGTTGGTGTTCGAGGTGCCGTTGGCGCCGGCCGCGCCGCTGCCGCCATTGCCGGCGGTGCCGGCGTTGCCACCCTTGCCGGCGTTGCCGCCGCTGCCCGCGGTGCCCGCGGCAGCGCCTCCGTTGGCCACTCCCGCGGCGCCGCCGGCGCCGCCGCTGCCGCCGGCGCCGCCGCTGCCCGCGTTACCACCGGCGGTTCCGGCGCCGCCGACCCCGGCGGTGGCGACTCCGTTGCTGCCGTCTATGCCGCTACCGCCGTTGCCGCCGGTGCCACCCGTACCGCCTGCGCCGCCGTTGCCGCCTTTGAAGCCTGCGCCGAAGCCTTTGCCGCCAGCACCGCCGGCGCCACCCGTTCCGCCGGCCGTGCCATCGGCACCGTGCGGGTTGAGGGCGTTGGTCCCGTTGCTGCCGGTCGTGCCGGCCAGGCCGGCGCCGCCGCTGCCGCCGTTGCCGCCGCTGGCACCGGTACCGGTTGCACCCGTGCCACCGGCGGTGCCGCCGGTACCGCCGGTACCTGCGCTGCCCCCGGTGCCGCCCGAGCCGGCCGCGCCGGCGTTGCCGCCGGCGCCACCCGCACCGCCGTCCGGGTTGCCCAGGGTGCCGGCCACGCCGTTGCCGCCGTTGCCGGCCGCACCGGAGTTACCGCCCTTGCCGCCGGCGCCGCCGTTGCCGTTGGCCCCTGCGGTGCCGCCGGTGCCGCCGGTGCCCGCGGCACCACCGTTGCCACCGGTTCCGCCGGCGCCGCCCTTGCCGCCTGCGCCGCCGTCGCCGCCTGCGGTGCCCGCGCCCGCGTTGACTCCGGTCTGCCCGGCAGCACCGCTGACGCCGTTGCCGCCGGAACCGGCCAACCCGCCGGTGCCGCCGCTGGTGGCCGCCCCGCCGTTGCCGTTGGTTCCGGCGGTCGCTCCGGCGCCGCCGGCCGCGCCGCCGTTGCCGCCCTTGCCGCCGTTGCCGCCGGTACCGCCGGCGCCGCCGCCACCGCCGGTGTATCCAGCGCCGTTGTTGATCCCCGCGGTGCCGTTGGCGCCGCTGGCGCCGACCCCGCCGGCCCCGGCGTTGCCCGCCGCGCCGCCGTTGCCGGCCGCGCCGCCATTGCCCGCGGCGCCCTTGGTGATGCCGGCGGTGGCTGCGCCCGCGGCGCCGCCGTTGCCGCCCGCGCCGCCGTTGCCGCCGTGGCCGGCGTTGCCGCCGGCGCCGCCCGCGTTGCCCGCACCCGCGGTCATCGTTCCGGTCGCGCCGTTGAGTCCCGAGCCGCCCTTGCCGCCGACGCCGCCCCGACCGCCGGCGCCGCCGGCGCCCGTGGTCGTACCGGTGCCGCTGGCGGTGCCGCCCTCGCCGCCGTTGCCGCCCTTGCCGCCGGCGGTTCCGTTGGTGCCGCTGTCACCGGGGTTGATTCCGTTGTCGCCGTTGGTGCCTGCTGCGCCGTTGCCGCCGGCGCCGCCATCGCCGCCGTTGGCGCCCAGACCGTTGAGTCCGCCCATGCCGGTGCCGGCGGGTCCGGTGCCCGCGGTGCCGCCGACCCCGACCGCGCCGGCGTTGCCGCCCTTGCCGCCCGCGCCGCCGTCGATGAACGTGCTGGTGCCCTCGGCGCCGCGGCCGCCGTCACCGGCGGTGCCGGCGTTACCGCCCTGGCCGCCGTCGCCGCCGACACCGCTCAGACCCTTGCTGGCCCCGGCGCCCCCGGCGTTACCGCCGGTGCCGCCGGTGCCACCGGCGCCGCCCTTACCGCCGGCGCCGCCGCTACCACCGATGCCACCGGCCCCGGCGTTGGTGCCGGCCTGACCGATCGCGCCGTCGATTCCGGCCCCACCGGAACCGGCCGCACCACCGGCACCACCGCTGCTGGCATTGCCGCCGTTGCCGTTGGCGCCGGCCACTCCGCCGGCACCGGCACCGGCCAGGCCGGCGACCCCACCGGCACCGCCGTTGGCGCCCTGACCGCCGGCGCCGCCGTCACCACCGGCAAACCCGGAGTCGCCGCTGTTGATGCCGTGGTTGCCGGCCGCACCGATACCGCCTTTGCCGGCCGCGCCGGCGTGACCACCGGCCCCGGCGTCCCCGCCGGACCCGGCCTTGGCCGCCGCGCCGCCGACCCCGCTGGTCCCGGCGTCACCGCCCTTACCGCCGGCCCCGCCTTCACCGCCGGCCCCGGCGTTGCCGCCGGCCTGCCCGGATTGTCCGTCTCCTGCGGTCGCCACGCCGTTGGCGCCGTCGCGGCCGCTGCCGCCGGCACCACCGACACCGCCCTTACCGCCGGCCCCGCCGTCACCACCGACGGTGCCCGTCCCGCTGGCCGAACCACCAGCACCACCAGCGCCACCGGCCCCGCCCTTGGCTCCGGCCGTGCCATGCTCGCCGGAGTTCAGACCATCCTTGCCCGCCGCGCCGGCCGCACCATGACCACCGGCACCGCCATCACCACCATCAGCACCAACACCCGCGACACCGCCCGCGCCGGATCCTCCCGGACCGCTGCCGGCCTTGCCGCCGGCCCCGACGGCACCGGCGTCGCCGCCCTTACCGCCCGCGCCGCCATCGACGTAAGTACTGGTGCCCTCGGCGCCACGGCCGCCGTCGCCGGCGGCACCGGCGTTACCGCCCTTGCCGCCGTTGCCGCCCTGACCGTTCGTGCCGGCGCTCGCGCCCGGGCCCCCGGCTTGCCCGCCGGTGCCGCCGGCGCCGCCGTCGCCGCCCTTACCGCCGGCCCCGCCGTTGCCACCGGCGGTGCCCGCGCCCGCATTCACCCCGGCCTGACCGACGGCGCCGTCGACCCCGGCGCCGCCCGAGCCTGCCCGACCGCCGGCGCCACCATTGCTCGCGTTGCCACCGGTGCCGTTGGCACCGTTGCCACTGCCGATTCCGGCACCGGCCAGTCCGCCGACACCGCCCTTGCCGCCGTCGGCGCCGGCTCCACCTTTGCCGCCGTTGCCGCCGGCGTAGCCCGAATCACCGGCGTTCACGCCGCTGCGGCCGTCTGCTCCGGCTCCACCGGCCCCGGCGGTGCCCGCCGCGCCGCCGTTGCCCGCCGCGCCACCACTGCCGGAGTTGCCGGCCACCGCACCGCCGGTGCCGCCACCGGCGTCACCGCCGGTCCCGCCGTTTCCGCCGGCGCCACCGGCTCCGGCGTTACCGCCCGCCTGCCCGGCCTCGCCGGCGCCCAGCGTCGCCTTTCCATCAGCGCCGGCGATGCCGGAGCCGCCCTTGCCGCCGACGCCGCCCTGTCCACCAGCGCCGCCGTTACCGCCCTTGGCGCCCACGCCGTTGCCCGTGCCACCGGCACCGCCGGAGCCACCGTTGCCGCCTCTGGTGCCGGCAGTGCCGTCGGCGCCCGCACCAATTCCGTTGTCGCCGTTGGTGCCTGCTGCGCCGTTGCCGCCGGCGCCGCCATCGCCGCCGTTGGCGCCCAGACCGTTGAGTCCGCCCATGCCGGTGCCGGCGGGTCCGGTGCCCGCGGTGCCGCCGACCCCGACCGCGCCGGCGTTGCCGCCCTTGCCGCCCGCGCCGCCGTCGATGAACGTGCTGGTGCCCTCGGCGCCGCGGCCGCCGTCACCGGCGGTGCCGGCGTTACCGCCCTGGCCGCCGTCGCCGCCGACACCGCTCAGACCCTTGCTGGCCCCGGCGCCCCCGGCGTTACCGCCGGTGCCGCCGGTGCCACCGGCGCCGCCCTTACCGCCGGCGCCGCCGCTACCACCGATGCCACCGGCCCCGGCGTTGGTGCCGGCCTGACCGATCGCGCCGTCGATTCCGGCCCCACCGGAACCGGCCGCACCACCGGCACCACCGCTGCTGGCATTGCCGCCGTTGCCGTTGGCGCCGGCCACTCCGCCGGCACCGGCACCGGCCAGGCCGGCGACCCCACCGGCACCGCCGTTGGCGCCCTGACCGCCGGCGCCGCCGTCACCACCGGCAAACCCGGAGTCGCCGCTGTTGATGCCGTGGTTGCCGGCCGCACCGATACCGCCTTTGCCGGCCGCGCCGGCGTGACCACCGGCCCCGGCGTCCCCGCCGGACCCGGCCTTGGCCGCCGCGCCGCCGACCCCGCTGGTCCCGGCGTCACCGCCCTTACCGCCGGCCCCGCCTTCACCGCCGGCCCCGGCGTTGCCGCCGGCCTGCCCGGATTGACCGTCTCCTGCGGTCGCTACGCCGTTGGCGCCGTCGCGGCCACTGCCGCCGGCACCACCGACACCGCCCTTACCGCCGGCCCCGCCGTCACCACCGACGGTGCCCGTCCCGCTGGCCGACCCACCAGCACCACCAGCGCCACCGGCCCCGCCCTTGGCTCCGGCCGTGCCATGCTCCCCGGAGTTCAGACCATCCTTGCCCGCCGCACCGGCCGCACCATGACCACCGGCACCACCATCACCACCATCAGCACCAACACCCGCGACACCGTCGCCGCCCTTGGTGCCGGTGGCGCCCCCACCGGCACCGCCGCTGCCGCCGGCGCCCACCGCACCGGCGTCGCCGCCCTTGCCGCCCGCGCCGCCGTCGAGCACACCGGAAGTCGCGCCGTCCGCGCCGCGACCACCGTCGCCGGCGGTCCCGGCGTCGCCGCCGGCGCCACCGGTGCCGCCGTTGCCATCGGCACCCTTGCTGCCGGTAGCGCCACCGGCCTTGCCGCCGGTCCCGCCGGCGCCGCCGTCGCCGCCCTTGCCACCGGCCCCGCCATTGCCGCCGGAGTTGCCGGCCGCACCGGCAGCCACCGCGTCGGCACCGGTCAGGCCGGCCCCGCCGGAGCCTGCCGCGCCGCCGGCGCCACCGGAGCTCGCCGCCCCGCCGTTGCCGTCCTTGCCCGCACTGGCGCCGGTACCGGCACCGGCCTGGCCGCCGGCCCCGCCGTCGCCGCCGCTGCCGCCCTTGCCGCCGGCGCCACCATTGCCACCGGCGAACCCGTGGCCCGCGCTGGCCGCGGTTCCGTCATGACCCTGGCCGCCGGCGCCGCCCGCGCCCGCGGTGCCGGCCGCGCCACCGTTGCCGGCCGCGCCACCACTGCCGGCGTTACCGTCCTTGCCGCCACCGGTTCCGCCGCTGCCGGCGTCACCGCCCTTACCGCCGGCCCCACCGTTGCCGCCGTTACCGGCGTTGCCACCGGCCTGCCCCGCCGTACCGGCCCCACTGGTGGTCTTGCCGTCGACACCGCCGACACCGGAACCGCCGGCACCGCCTGCGCCGCCCTGACCACCGGCACCGCCGTTACCGCCCACGGTGCCCGCACCGCTGGCGGTACCACCGGCGCCACCTTCGCCACCACGACCGCCGGCAGCACCGTCTTTACCGCTGGCACCCGCACCCACGCCGTTGTCGCCGTTGTCGCCGGCCGCGCCGTCGCCGCCGGCGCCGCCGTGCCCACCGTTGGCGCCGTTGCCGTCCACACCGGTCGCGCCCTTGCCGGCGGGTCCGGCTCCGCCCGCGCCGCCCTGGCCGACCGCGCCAGCGTCGCCGCCCTTACCACCCGCGCCGCCGTCGAGGACTCCGTTGGCGACCCCGTCGGCGCCCCGACCACCGTCACCGGCGGTGCCCGCATTGCCGCCGGCGCCACCGGCTCCGCCGCTGCCGTCCTTGCCGGCGTTGGTGCCGGTTCCGCCGCTGCCGCCCTTACCGCCGGCGCCACCGGTACCGCCGGCACCGCCGTCACCACCGTCGGTTCCGGCCGCACCCGCGGCCGCCGCGTCGGCGCCTTCGAGGCCGGCGCCGCCCGCACCGGCCGCGCCGCCGGCGCCACCGCTGCTGGCGTTGCCGCCGTCGCCCGTCTTGCCGGCAACACCGCCGGTGCCGGCGCCTGCTTGCCCACCGGTACCGCCGTTACCGCCGTTGCCGCCGTTACCTCCAGCACCGCCGTGGCCGCCGGCGTAGCCGTCGCCGCTGTTGCCCACCGTGCCCACCGCACCGGCCGCGCCGATACCGCCCTTGCCGGCGGTGCCGGCGTCGCCACCGTTGCCACCGGCGCCGCCGGATCCCGAGTTGCCCGCGTTGCCGCCCTGGCCGGTGCCGCCGGCCGCGCCGCCTTTACCACCGGCGCCACCCTCGCCGCCACTGCCCGCGTTGCCGCCGGCCGTGCCGGAACCGCCCGCACCGGCGGTCGCGGCACCGTTCTCGCCGTCGAGGCCGTTGCCGCCTTTACCGCCGGCGCCGCCTTTACCACCGGCGCCGCCGTCACCGCCGACGGTGCCTTTGCCGCCGGCCGCGCCGCCTGCGCCGCCCTCGCCGCCCTTGCCGCCGGCCAGGCCGTCGCCGCCGTGACCCCCCGCGCCGGCCCCGTCAGCGCCGGTTGCGCCTGTCGCGCCGTCACCGCCGGCCCCGCCGGTACCGCCGTTACCGATGTTGCCGCCGGCACCACCGGCCCCGCCGTCACCGCCGTCGGCGCCGGGAGTCGTCGCGGTGAAGCCCGCACCACCGTTGCCGCCGTTACCGGCCGGCCCGACCACCGAAGCACCGTTCTTCCCGTCGGCCCCGGTGCCGACGGTGCTGCCGTTCAGGCCGCCCTTGCCGCCGCCGCCCGCGGTTCCGGCGTCACCGCCGGCGCCACCGGCACCGCCGTCGATATGCGCGGCGTTGCCGTCGGCGCCCGTGCCACCTTCGCCGGGCCGCCCGGCCGCACCGCCGTCACCGCCGGTGCCTCCCGCGCCGTCGCCGGCCGCGGCGCCTTTGCCCAGCACCTGTCCGGCCTTGCCTCCGGCGCCACCGTTGCCGCCGGATCCGCCGTCACCGCCGTTGCCGCCCGCCAGACCTGCCTGCCCGGCGGCGGTGCCGTCCTTGCCGTCGATGCCGAGCCCGCCGGTGCCGCCCTTACCGCCCGCGCCACCGGCGCCACCGGCGCCGGCGTTACCGCTGATCGAACCGCCATTTCCGCCGACACCGCCGGAGCCACCGCGACCGCCGTCGGTACCGTTGCCGCCGCTGTCACCCGGGTTGGCGCCCGCGGTGCCGTCCGCGCCGGCCGCACCGTTGCCGCCGGCCCCGGCGGCGCCACCGTTGCCGTAGTTGCCGCCGTTACCGCCGTTACCGCCGTTGCCGCCGCTGGCGCCGGCCACGTTGCCGGTCGAGGCGTCATAACCCGCCCCGCCGTGGCCGCCGTTACCGCCGGCGAGGAGGGTCCCGCTGCCGGACTTGCCGTGCGCGCCGATGACCGAGCCGTAGCCGCCGGTGCCGCCGGCCCCGCCCGCGCCCTGGCTGTTGCCGCCGTTTCCGCCGTTGCCGCCGTGCGGATTGGCCGCGTTGCCGGCCGCGCCGTTGCCGCCGTTGCCCGCGCCGCCGCCGGTGCCGCCGTCACCGCCGGCGCCACCGCGCCCGAGAATGCCCGACTCACCGAAGAGCAGACCCCCGCGGCCACCGGCGCCACCATTGCCGCCGTTACCGCCGGTCGCACCGGCCCCGCCGTCACCGCCGTCACCGCCGTCGCCGCCGGGGAAGGTCCCGTCCGCTCCGTTGGCGCCCTGGATCCCGGTGCCGCCCCTACCGCCGATGCCGCCATTGCCGCCGTTACCGCCGTCGCTGAACAGCAGGCCGCCTCGACCGCCGGTGCCGCCGTCGCCGCCGTGCCCGCCGTTCACACCGAGGGCGCCGATGCCGCCGTTTCCGCCGTTGCCGCCGACCCCGCCCTGGCCGTACAGCCAGCCGGCGCTGCCGCCCGCGCCACCGGTGGCGCCGTTGTGGCCGCCGCCACTGGTGCCGCCGGTTCCGCCGGAGCCACCGGTGCCCAGCAACCAGCCGGCATTGCCGCCGCGACCGCCGACACCGCCGATCGCGGCACCGGTCCCACCGGTGCCGCCGGCCCCGCCGGGTCCGTACAGGCCGCCCGAGCCGCCGGCCCCGCCGAGGCCGCCGTTGTCGACGTTGCCGATGCCGCCGACACCCCCGGCGCCACCCGAAGCGCCGGAAAGCCATCCCGCGTCGCCACCGGCGCCGCCGCTACCGCCGATGCCCGCGGTGCCGCCCGCACCGCCGGCACCGCCCGCACCCGCGAACAGACCGCCGTGACCGCCGGCACCACCAAAGCCGGCTTGACCACCGCCGGACGGACCGGTGCCACCGGCACCACCGGTGCCGCCCGCGCTGATCAGCCAGGCGTCGCCACCGCGTCCGCCGGTACCGCCGTAGCCGGTGGGACTCGTGTTGCCGCCGCCGGCCCCGCCGGCGCCACCGTCGCCGTAGAGCCAACCGCCGGCGCCGCCGGCCGCGCCTGTCCCGCCGTTGGCCCCGATGCCGCCGGCTCCGCCGATCCCGCCGGCGCCGAGTAGCCAGGCACGGCCACCGGCACCGCCGATGCCGCCGGTGCCCAAACCGTTGAGGTTGGCGCCGCCGATGCCGCCGGCGCCGCCGCTGCCGTACAGCCATCCGCCGTTGCCGCCGGCCCCGCCGGCTCCGCCGTTGGCGGTCGTCGAGGCCCCGCCGGCCCCGCCGACACCGCCGTGTCCGATCAACCCGGCGTTACCGCCGCGCCCGCCGGCCTGTCCGGCCGCGCCGCCGGCGCCCGCACCGCCGTTGCCCCACAGCAGACCGCCTTCCCCGCCGGCCTGGCCGGGCAGGGTTCCGTTGGCGCCGTCACCGATCAGCGGACGACCGAGCAGGACCTGAGTGGGGGTGTTGATGACTCCGAGCACCGCCTCGCCCAGTCCGGCCAGCGGCGCCGCGTTGGCGGCCTCGGCCAGGGCGTAGGAGCCCGCGCCGGCCGACAAGTTCTGCATGAATTCGCTGTGGAAGGCCGCGGCCTGGGCGCTGATGGTCTGGTAGGCCTGCCCGTGGGTGCCGAACAGCGCCGCGATCGCGGTGGACACCTCGTCCTGCGCCGCGGCGAGCAGGTTGGTGGTCGAGGCTGCCGCAGATGCGTTGGCCGCTTCCAGAACGGCGCCGATACCGGCCAGGTCCGAAGCCGCGGCATTCAGGACGCTCGGCGCTGCGATGAAGTACGACATGGGAAACCGCCATTTGCTAGGTCGCGGCCTGTTAAGGCCGACGTTCGCATGTCCCCCAGTCATGCTGATCATCAAAGCCGATACGAACGATAACTCGACTTGTGTCTAATCAAACTACGTTTCCGTCAAATTCGCCAAAACTCATACAAAAAGTCTCCGAAAGAGCCAGTTGAAGCACTTCGAGAGCGACAATCGGCGGCTCGCAGTGGCCTGCGTCACGCTTCTGCCGGACGGATGATGACCGTCGGTTGTGAACTTGGCGAGTTATCCGGATAGGCCGGCGGTCCCGGGCTGGCCGAAGAACCCGCCGCGGCCGCCGCCGCCACCCGTACCGTCGGCGCCGTCGGGGTTGCCTTTGCCACCGGCTCCGCCGACACCGCCGTTGCCGCCGTTGCCGATGAAGGTGGCGTTGCCGCCGTTGCCGCCGCCCCCGCCCGGTCCACCGGCCGCGCCACTCGGGTTCTCGCCGCCGGCACCTCCGGCGCCGCCGACTCCACCGTTGCCGTAGATGAACCCGCTGTTCCCGGCCGCTCCGCCGTGGCCGCCAGCCGCACCGACTCCGGCGACGCCGCCGCCACCGGCTCCGCCGGCCCCACCGGCACCACCGTGGCCGAGCAGCAGGGTCGATGCGCCGTTACCGCCGGCCCCACCGGCCCCGCCGGCCGACAATGGCCCGCCGACCCCGCCGTAGCCGCCGGCCCCGCCGGCCGCACCGTTGCCGTAGAGGAACCCGCTGCCCCCGGCGTGACCGCCCTGACCACCGGTTCCGCCCGAGGTTCCGGCCCCGGCCAGGCCTCCGGTCCCGCCGCTGCCGCCGGCGCCGCCGCTGCCGAGCAGTACCGCCGTGCCACCGTTGCCGCCGGTACCGCCGGCGCCGCCGGTCGCACCGGCGATCCCGACACCGCCGGAGCCGCCGTGCCCTCCGGCACCGCCGCGGCCCCAGATCCACCCGGCGTCACCGCCGGCGCCGCCACCACCGCCGTTGCCGTAACCAGCCGCCGCGACCAACCCGCCGCCTCCGGCGCCGCCGTCGCCACCGAACCCGAACAGGATCCCGGCGTCGCCGCCGTTGCCGCCGTACCAGCCGTTCCCGTCGGCGATGGCGGCGATTCCACCGCTACCGGCACCACCGTGACCGCCGCTGCCGAGCAGCCAGGACCGGCCGCCGTTACCGCCGTGGGACGGGAGCTCGAAGCCGCCGTCGCCGCCGTTGCCGCCGTCGCCGAACAGCAGGCCACCGTTGGCGCCCGGACGCCCGGTGCCGCCGTCGCCTCCGTGGCCGATCAGGAACCCGGCCCGGCCGGCGGTCCCACCGATCACGCCGGTGCCGCCGTCGCCGCCACTGCCGAACAACCAGGCGTTGCCGCCGCCGCCGCCGATCCCGTCGCCGATACCGGCCACCCCGGTGCCGCCGTTGCCGCCGTCGCCGCCGCAGCCGAACAGGAATCCGCCGGTGCCGCCGTTGGCGCCGTTGGCGGCCAGCCCGCCGCCGGGGGCGCTACCGCCGCTGCCGCCGTGGCCGCCGTGGCCGAGCAGCCAGGCGCTGCCGGCGGTGCCGCCGCTGCCCGCGGCACCGGTGGCGAAGGCGGTCGAGCCGCCGGCGCCGCCGGACCCGCCGGAGCCGATCAACACCCCGCCGTTGGCTGCGGTACCACCGGCGCCGCCGTCGCCGCCGACGCTGGATCCCCCGGCTCCGCCGCTGCCGCCGTTGCCCAGCAGCCAGGCGTTGCCGCCGGTGCCGCCGGCCCCGCCGTTTCCGCTGCCGCCCAGGCTGTGGCCGCCGGCCCCGCCTGCTCCGCCGCTGCCGATCAGCAGTCCGCCGGTGGCTCCGGCGCCGCCCGCCCCGCCGTACCCGATCGAGCTGGTGCCGCCCGCGCCGCCGCTACCACCCGGACCCAGCAACCAGGCCGCGCCGCCGGCGCCGCCGGCTCCGGCGTCGGCACCCAGGCTGTTGCCGCCGTTGCCGCCGTTGCCGCCGTGACCGGCCAGCCAGGCGTTGCCGCCGACTCCCGCGGCGCCGCCGGCGCCGGTACCGGTGGCGTTACCGCCGTTGCCGCCGGCCCCGCCGTGGCCCAGGAACAGCGAATTGCCGCCGTCACCGCCCGCGCCGGCAGCGCCCAGACCTGCGGAGTCTCCGCCATTCCCGCCGAAGCCGCCGGGGCCCAGCAGCCATGCATTGCCGCCGTGGCCGCCGGCGCCACCGGTCCCGCTGCCGCTGGCGTTGCCGCCGTTGCCGCCGTGACCGGCGTGGCCCCACAGCAGACCGGAGCCGCCGCCGTCCCCGCCGGCCGCACCGGCGCCGCTGGCGCTGGACCCGCCGGCACCGCCGAACCCACCACTGCCGATCAGGCGTGCGCTGCCACCGAGACCGCCCAGGCCACCCGCTCCCAGGCCGCCGGAGTTGGCGCCACCGGTCCCGCCCGCGCCGCCGTTGCCCCACAGCCAGCCACCGTTGCCGCCGGCGCCGCCGAACCCGCCGGTGCCGGTCGGCGAAGCCCCGCCCGCACCGCCCGCGCCACCGTTGCCGATCAACCCGGCCGACCCGCCGGCCCCGCCGGCCTGACCGGCCGCACCGGAACCGCCGCGGCCGCCGTTGCCGTACAGATACCCGCCAGGCCGGCCGGCGGCCCCGGTTCCGTCCAGGCCGTCGGCGCCGTCGCCGATGATCGGACGTCCGAACAAAGTCTCGGTGGGCCAGTTGATCAGGTCGATCAAGGGCTGCAGCGGACCGGCGGCGGCCGTCTCGGCCAGCGCATACGAGTTCGCGCCGGCCGCCAGCGCCCGCAGGAACTGGGCCTGGAAGGCCTCCGCCTGTGCGCTGATGCTCTGGTAGGCCTGCCCGTGGGTGGCGAACAGCGACGCGATGGCGGTGGAGACCTCGTCCTGCGCCGCGGCGAGCACGTTGGTGGTCGAGGCTGCCGCTGCGGCATTGACCGTTTCCAGCGTGGCGCCCAGACCGGCCAAGTCGGAAGCCGCGGCACTCAGCACGTCCGGCGCTGCAAGAAGATACGACATCGGGGAACCATCCACTAGCTGGGTCACGAACCTGTTCAGGCCGCGTTTACATGTCCCCCGGTCAATGCTGGTCGGCAAAGCCGATACGAACGATAACTTGATTTCCGTCAAAACAAACTGCATTCCCGTCAAAAACTTAGAAATCATCCGGATAGTCTCTGCATACTGGCGCTTCTTGTACCCCAGTCGGTCGCGCAGGACCGGCCCCGCGCCCACCTCCAGCGGAATGCGCGCAACCATGGTGTGGTGAGTGTCCAATGGGCCGGCAGCGGGCTGGCCTGCCTGACCGGTCCGGCCGACGGGCCACCCGACTTCTCCCGGGCGGCCGTGTTGGACCGCGCCAGCCAGATCGCCCCCGACGCGACCACGTTGCTGACCGGGCGGGCCGCACTGCTGGGTCTGACCCGCGCCGGTCGGGTGTCGGCCGGCGGTGCCACCCGGCTGCTCGCGGCCCGCGACGGTTGGTGCGCGCTCACCCTGTCGCGTCCCGACGACGTCGCCGCCGTTCCCGCGCTGCTGTGCGTCGACGCGCCGCCCGACGATCCGTGGCCGCCACTGGGCCGCTGGGTCGAGGCGCGGCCGGCGAGCGAGATCCTCGAGCGCGCCGAACTTCTCGACCTTCCCGCCGCCGCACTGGGCGAGGCCGCCGCCGCGCCGCCGGTGGTGCGCCGCATCGCACCGCGGGTGTCGGCGCGCTCGCCCGCCGGACTGTTGGTCGCCGATCTGACCTCGATGTGGGCCGGCCCGCTGTGCGGTCGGCTGCTGGCCCGGGCGGGGGCCACCGTGATCAAGGTGGAAAGCCCCGCCCGCCCGGACGGGACCCGGGCCGGCAACCGGGTCTTCTTCGACTGGATCAACGGCGCCAAGCTGTCCTACTGCCTGGATTTCGACCGCCACAGCGTCGAGCTGCGCGAGTTGCTGACGGGCGCCGACGTCGTCCTGGAGGGATCCCGGCCCGACGGACTGGCGCGGCGCGGACTCGGACCCGACGACCTGGCCCCGCGGGCCGGACGGATCTGGCTGCGGATCTCCGGGCACGGCGCAGGGTCCCGGCGTCCGGCGTTCGGCGACGACGCCGCGGTGGCCGGCGGGCTGGTGGGTCGCGGGCCGGTGTTCTGCGGCGACGCGATCGCCGATCCGCTGGCCGGGTTGGAGGCGGCGCGCGCGGTGACCGATTCGCTGCAGCGTGGCGGCGGGGAGTTCATCGAGGTCGCGATGGCCGCCGTCGCCGCGACCTACGCGGCACTCCCGGCCAGCGCGTCGGAGTCGGACCTGCCCGCCGCACCGCCGCGGCCACCGGTGGTGACGACGGCGGCCGTCGACCTCGGCGCCGACAACGACGCCGTCCGCCGTCTGGTCGCCGAAAGGCTCCGCGTGCCATGTTGACGTCGCCATGTTGATCAAGAGGGCGACCCTGTTGAACGGCAACAGCGTCGACATCCGGGTGAGCGCGCGCATCGAAGAGGTCGGCACGGCGCTGCGGCCCCGACCGGGGGAGGGGGTGCTCGACGCCGGCGGCGGGACGGTACTGCCCGGACTGCACGACCATCACGTCCATCTGCGTTCGGCGGCCTCGGCGCTGGACTCGCTGTCCGTCGGTCCGCCCACGGTGCACACCAAAGAGCAACTGGCGCAGGCATTGTCGACGGCCGTGCCGGGACCCGACGGCTGGATTCGCGCCGTCGGCTACCACGAATCGGTTGCCGGCGAACTCACCCGCGCCACGCTGGACGCCGTGCTGGCGCACGTGCCGCTGCGTGTCCAGCACCGCAGCGGCGCCCTGTGGGTGCTCAACTCGGCGGCGTTGGGGCGCGTCGGGCTGGCCGCGCATCCCGACGGCCGGCTGCGCAGCGCCGACCCGTGGACGCAGGCGCTGGCGCGGCGCGAGACCGATCTGGCCGAACTGAGCCGCCGGATATCCGCGCGGGGCGTCACCGGAGTCACCGACGCCACCCCGGACATCGACGCCGGCGACTTGATCTCGCTGATGATGGCGCATCGCAACGGCGAGTTCCGGCCGGGCGTGCGGCTGCTGTCACCGGGCAAGAGGATCCTGCACGACGACCGACTGGACCTCGACGCCCTGACCGGGTGGATCGCCGAGCGGCACGGGCTGGGTCAACCGGTCGCCGTGCACTGTGTGACGGCGGCCCAACTGGTGGTGACCATCGCCGCGTTGCGGGCGGCCGGCAGTCATCCGTTCGACCGGATCGAACATGCCGCCGTGGTGCCCGACGACAACCTCGCCGACCTGGCCGAGCTGGGCGTCACGGTGGTGACGCAGCCCAACTTCGTCGCCGAGCGCGGCGATCAGTATCTGTCCGACGTCCCGGTCCACGAACACGACCAGCTCTGGCGGGTCGCCTCGTTGCTGCAGGCCGGCGTCCCGGTGGCACTCTCCACCGACATGCCGTTCGGCGGCGGCGACCCGTGGGCGGCGATGCGGGCCGCGGTATCGCGCACCACGCCCAGCGGCGCGGTGCTGAATGCGGCCGAATCCGTTTCGGCGCGAACCGCTTTGACGATGTTCCTGGGTTGGCCCGATCGTCCCGACCGGCCGCGGACCGTCGAGATCGGGGAGCCGGGAGACCTGTGCGTGCTCTCCGAGCCGCCCGAGGTGGTGCTGGCCGAGTTGGATGCCGCGTTGGTGGCGGCCACCCTGATCAAAGGCGAACTCGTCTACTTCGCGACGTGACCGGCCAGCGCAGGTCGCAGCGCGTCGCACTGCATGGTGAAAAACTGTTGTGACACTCCAACTTTCGGCGCCACCAAGTCGAATCCGTGGAACGCGCCCGGAATGGTTTCCAGCCGGCACGGCACCCCGGCCTCGGTGAGCCGGCGCGCATATTCGACGTCCTCGTCGTGGAACAGGTCGTGGGTGCCGACCCCGATCCATGCCGGCGGCAGCCCGCTCAGGTCGGCGCGCCGTGCCGGGACGGCGATCTGCGGGTCCGCGGTGCCCAGATAGGAGTCCCAGCCGAACCTGTTGGCCGCCGGGTCCCACAACCGGAAGTTCGGGCTGGCCGGCGACGATGCGCTGCGATCGTCCAGCATCGGGTAGACCAGCAGCTGGAACACCGGCGTGATCTCGCCGCGGTCGTGGGCGAGCAACGCCAACGCCGCCGCCAGACCCCCGCCGGCGCTGGCGCCCCCGATCGCCACCCGGTCGGGATCCACCGCGGGCAGCCCGGCCAGCCAGGTCAGCGCCGCATAGCAGTCTTCCAGCGGCGCCGGGTAGGGATGTTCGGGCGCCAGCCGGTATTCCACCGAGGCGACGGTAATGCCCAGGGCACTGCTGAACCCCAGGCAGATCCGGTCGTCCTGCTGCGCCGAACCGAACAGATACCCGCCGCCGTGAATCCACAACAGGGCCGGCGCGGGCCCGGTGACCCCGACCGGCCGGTACAGCCGGACGCCCACCCCGGAGGGCAGCGTGAGCACCTCGATGTCGCGGGGCGCGCGGCTCAGCCGGGTGCGCAGCCCGATCAGGCCGCGCATCACCCGCAACGTCCGGGGACTGACCATTCGCGACGGCGCCAGGCGGGCGATCCGGCGCAGGTCGGGGTGGACGGCAACGTCTGGGGCATCGGCCATCGGTCCAGTATCCAGTTTCGCCCAACCTCGCGGGCCGGGGTACCGAATCACTTCGGTGAGCCTTTTACCGACGGTGAGCGAAACCGTTGACAGCGGGCGGTGTAGAGCGCTCGGGATCGGGGTACCGGGTGGGTGCTGGGAGCGGCGGATGTTGCCGGCGAGCGGCGCGTCTTCGCGCGACGTGGTCGAGCGAGTGCGAGGAGCGTGACGATGCTGGGGCAACTGTACGACCGTGCGCTCGGTGGTGAGCGATGTTGGATCCGCCACGACGACGACGACGGCGAGGTGTGTCAGCTGCCGGCCCAGCGTTGGCTCAGCGACCGGGTTCCCGACGCTTGTGACGACGCGTTCGACGACGCGGTCGCCCGGATGTGTGACGGCCCGACCATCGAATTGGGTTGCGGCCCGGCACGATTGGTGGCGCGGCTGGTTCAGCTCGGTATCCCCGCGCTGGGTATCGACCGGTCGGCGACGGCGATCCGGCTGGCCGCTTGCGGCGGTGCCCCGGCCATTCTGGGCGACGTGTTCGATCCACTGCCCGGCGTCGGGCGCTGGCAGACGGTGCTGTTGGTGGACGGCAACGTCGGCCTGGGCGGGGATCCGCGCCGCATTCTGGGCCGGGCCGCGCAGTTGTTGCGCCGCGGTGGCCGCTGCGTCGCCGAGTTCGACGTCCGCGCCATCGGCGTCCAGGGCCGCCGGGTCCGACTGGAGTCGGGTCGCGAGGTCGGGCCGTGGTTCCGCTGGGCATCGGTCGGGGTGGACAGCGCCGCAGCGCTGGCCGCGCAGGTCGGTTTCAGCCTGACCGGGGTCTCGGTGATCGGCGGGCGAGCGGTCGCGACGTTGACGCTGAGATGACCCGGATCCGTTGCCGCACAATCTCGCCGCGCTCTGTCGCGCCGAGATTTGCAGGTCGGTAGGTTTTCAGTCGAACTTCGGCTGCAGAGATTCGATGTGGCTCAGAAAAGATAGGGATTCGATGTTTTCCGCTGCCCGACCGCGACCCCCCGAGAATGCTGGGTTATTACCCGGCGGTAGGGGTACGCTCCCCTCCATGACGGCGACTGGACAGTCCAAATCCTGCGTCAAGCGGTTCCTGCGCGCCAGTCCTGCGGACCGGCTGCTGGCATTGACCCGCGCAAGTGCATCGCTGCCGGTGATCGGCAAACGCCTCGAGCCGCTGGGCACCGTCGCGGCCATGAGCGTGTGGGGCATGCGGATCGCGCCGGAACTCGTGTCGGAATCGGCCAAGAGCTGGTTTTCCTCCGGCGGTGGTGAGGTGCGCCGACAGGACCGGGAAAGCACCCACGAGGTGTCCATCGCGGCCCTGCGCGGCACGGTGTCGGCGGCCGAACTGGACCTGGAGTGGCCCGTCGCGGACCGCACGCCGCCGGTCTGGGCGGCGCTGCGCGGCAGCCGGTTCCTGCACCGCCGTGGTGTGCACTACGGCGACAATCCCGCGCAGAAGCTCGACGTGTGGCGCCGTGCGGATCTGCCTGTCTCGCCCGCCCCGGTGTTGATCTTCGTTCCCGGCGGCGCCTGGGTGCACGGCAGCACCACGATGCAGGGCACCGCCCTGTTGTCCCGGCTGGCCGAGCAGGGCTGGGTCTGCCTGGCCATCAACTACCGGGTCTCGCCGCACAACCGCTGGCCCAAGCACATCACCGACGTCAAGACCGCGATCGCCTGGGCACGTGCCAACGTCGACAAGTTCGGCGGCGACCGCAATTTTATTGCCGTCGCAGGTTGTTCGGCGGGTGGGCATCTGGCCGCGCTGGCCGGTCTGACCGCCAACGACCCGAACTTCCAGGCCCCGCTGCCCGAAGGTGCCGACAGCTCGGTGGACGCCGTGGTGGGGATCTACGGGCGTTACTGCTGGGAGGATCGTTCCACTCCTGAGCGGGAGCGGTTCGTCCAGTTCCTGGAGCGCGTGGTGGTGCAGCGCTCGATCGACCGTCGCCCCGAGGTGTTCCGGGACGCCTCGCCGCTGGCGCGCGCGCACCGAAATGCGCCGCCGTTCTTGGTGATTCACGGCAGCAGGGACAGTGTGATCCCGGTGGCTCAGGCCCGCAGCTTCGTCGAGCGGCTGCGTTCGGTGTCGGCCTCGCTGGTCAGTTACGTGGAGTTGCCGGGGGCGGGCCACGGGTTCGACATGCTGGACGGCCACCGTGCCGGCGCGATGGCGCACGCCACGGCGTTGTTCCTGAACCAGGTGCACCGCACCCGCTCGCAGTTCGCCCAAGAGGTCATCTGACAGCGCTACGCTCACTCAATGAACAGGGGACTGCGGTGAAACGGCTCACCGGCTGGGACGCGGTGCTGCTGTACAGCGAGACGCCGAATGTGCACATGCACACCATCAAAGTCGCGATCATCGAATTGGATCCGGACAGACGTGGTTTCACCGTCGACGCCTTCCGCCAGGTCATCGCCAGCCGGATGGACAAGCTGGTACCGCTGGGTTATCAGCTGATCGACGTCCCGTTCAAATTCCATCACCCGATGTGGCGGGAGAACTGCGAAGTCGACTTCACCTATCACGTCCGGCCGTGGCAGCTGAGTGCCCCCGGGGGCCGTCGTGAGCTCGACGAGGCGATCGGCGAGATCGCCAGCACACCGCTGGATCGCACCCGGCCACTATGGGAGATGTACTTCGTCGAGGGCCTGGCCAACGACCGGATCGCGGTGGTACTGAAAATCCATCACGCCCTGGCCGACGGGGTCGCCTCGGCGAACCTGATGGCGCACGGCATGGACATGATGCCGACCCCGCAAAGCTCTTCCTACACAACCGATCCGGCGCCCACCAGGCGCGAACTGATCAGCACGGCGTTCGTCGACCACATGCGCCACATCAAACGCATCCCTGGCACCTTCGCCTACACCGCCCAAGGCATCCGGCGGGTGCGCAGCAGCTCGTACAAGTTCTCCACCAAGCTCACCCGCCCGATCGACCCGCCCCCGTCGTTCATGAACCACAAGATCACCCCGGAGCGCCGGTTCGCCACCGCCACACTGGCGCTGGCGGACGTCAAGGAGACCGGTAAGAAACTCGGCGCGACGATCAACGACATGGTGTTGGCCATGTCCAGCGGCGCCCTGCACAACCTGCTGTTGCGCTACGACGGCAAGGCCGAGCCGCTGCTGGCGTCGGTGCCGGTCAGTTATGACTTCTCGCCGGAACGGATCTCGGGTAACCAGTTCAGCGGGATGATGGTGGTGCTGCCGACCGACCTGGACGACCCGCTGGAACGGGTCCGCGCCGCCCACGACAACGCCGTCTCGGCCAAGGAGAGCCACCAGTTGCTGGGACCGGAGTTGATCAGCCGCTGGGCCGCCTACTGGCCGCCCACGGCAACCGAAGCCATGTTCCGGTGGCTGTCGGGCCGCGACGGGCAGAACAAGGTGCTGAACCTGAACATCTCCAACGTGCCCGGGCCCCGCACCCGCGGTCAGGTGGGCGGCGCGCTGGTCACCGAGATCTACTCGGTGGGCCCGCTAACCGCCGGCAGCGGCCTCAACATCACCGTGTGGAGCTACGTGGACCAACTCAACATCTCGGTCCTGTCCGACGGATCGACCCTGAAAGACCCGCACGAGGTGACCGGGGCGATGATCGCCGAGTTCGTCGAAATACGCAGGGCCGCAGGGATTTCCGAGGAACTGACCGTCGTCCCGGAGGCGATGGCGCCGGCCTGAACCGACGTTACACACACCGGCCGATTCGTCACGCGCACCGGCGGCTACCATCTGCACTGTGAGCGACGAAGCCAACGAACCCGAGGTCCTGGTCGAACAGCGCGACCGGATCCTGATCATCACCATCAACCGGCCCCGGGCCAAGAACGCCGTCAACACCGCCGTGGCCCACGGGCTTGCCGACGCCATGGACCGTCTCGACGGCGACGCCGGCCTGTCGGTGGCGATCCTCACCGGTGCCGGCGGCTCGTTCTGCGCGGGCATGGACCTCAAGGCGTTTGCCCGCGGCGAACTGCCCATCGTCGAAGGCCGCGGCATGGGCTTCACCGAGCGACCCCCGGACAAGCCGCTGATCGCGGCGGTCGAGGGTTACGCCCTGGCCGGCGGTACCGAGCTGGCGCTGGCCACGGATCTCATTGTGGCGGCCCGGGATTCGGCGTTCGGCATCCCGGAGGTCAAGCGCGGTCTGGTGGCCGGCGGCGGGGGACTGCTGCGGCTGCCCGAGCGCATCCCGTATGCCATCGCCATGGAGTTGGCGCTCACCGGTGACAGCGTCTCGGCCGAGCGCGCGCACGAGTTGGGTCTGGTCAACGTGCTGGCCGAACCGGGTGGGGCGCTGGATGCCGCGGTGGAGCTGGCCGAGAAGATCGCCGCCAACGGACCGCTGGCGGTGGCCGCGACCAAGCGGATCATCGTGGAATCGCGCAGCTGGAGCCGCGACACGATGTTCGCTGAACAGACCAAGATCCTGGGTCCGGTGTTCGCCTCCAACGACGCCAAGGAAGGCGCCATCGCGTTCGCCGAGAAGCGCCCGGCGCGCTGGACGGGTACCTGAGCACCCGCGACCCGCGGCCGGGTGCCCCTGGCACCCATCAGTTACA
This sequence comes from Mycobacterium sp. NGS22, assembly GCF_059813095.1. Classification (NCBI taxonomy): domain Bacteria; kingdom Bacillati; phylum Actinomycetota; class Actinomycetes; order Mycobacteriales; family Mycobacteriaceae; genus Mycobacterium; species Mycobacterium sp. NGS22. The sequence goes on along the minus strand of NZ_JCALDY010000009.1, from coordinate 131,972 downwards.
CTACGGGCAAGATTTGTAAAGGGCGGGGCTGCGGAGAAGGATCGAGGATGAGCGTTTCGTTGCTTCTCGAGATGGCTGCGTCGAGCAACCCTGACCGCACCGCCGTCGTATCCGGCGAGCTGCGCCTGACGACGCAGCAGCTCAGCGACCTGGCCGACGGCGGCGCCGGCGTCATCGCGACATCCGGCGCCCAGCACGTCGTCTACGTCGGCACCGGCGGCGCGATGCTGCCGCTGCTCATCTTCGCCAGCGCCCGCGCCGGGTTGGCCTTCACCCCGATCAACTACCGACTGTCCGCCGACGGCATCCGCGCCCTCATCGACCGGCTGCCCGACCCCCTGGTGGTCGTCGACGAGCGCTACCGGGAAACCCTCGGCGACGGTTCGAAGCGGCTGGTCACCTCCGACGATTTCGTGGCCGCCGCCCGCACCGCAGAGCCCGCCGCGGAATTCGCCGATCCGGACTCGGTCGCGATCGTGCTGTTCACCTCGGGCACCACGTCGGCACCCAAGGCCGTCGAGCTCACCCACAACAACCTGACCAGCTACGTGATGGGGACGGTGGAATTCGAGTCGGCCGCACCCGAGGACGCCGCGTTGATCTGCGTGCCGCCCTACCACATCGCCGGCGTCGGGGCCGCATTGTCCAACCTGTACGCGGGCCGAAAGATGGTGTACCTGCCCAACTTCGACGCCCACGAGTGGGTGCGGCTGGCCGACGACGAGAAGGTCACCACCGCGACGGTGGTGCCGACCATGCTGGACCGCATCGTCACCGTGCTGGAGGCCGGCAAGCATCGCCCGGCTGCGTTGCGCAACCTGGCCTACGGCGGTTCGAAGGTGGGGCTACCGCTGGTCCGCCGGGCCCTCGAGTTGTTGCCGGGAGTCGGCTTCGTCAACGCCTACGGCCTGACCGAGACCAGCTCGACGATCGCCGTGCTCACCCCCGACGACCATCGGGACGCGATGAGCGCCACGGATCCGGCAGTGGCCAGGCGACTGGGCTCGGTGGGACGGCCGGTGCCCGGCATCGAGCTGCAGATCCGCGACGAGGACGGCACGGTGCTGGGACCCGGCCAAACCGGTGAGCTGTTCGTGCGGGGCGACCAGGTGTCGGGCCGCTACACCGGGATCGGCTCGGTGCTCGACGAGAACGGCTGGTTCCCCACCAAGGACATCGCCGCTCTCGACGACGACGGCTTCCTGTTCATCGGCGGCCGCAGCGACGACACCATCATCCGCGGCGGCGAGAACATCGCGCCCGCCGAGTTGGAAGAGGTGCTGATCGAGCATCCGCACGTGCACGACGTGGCCGTGGTCGGCGTCGAGGATCCGCAGTGGGGCCAGGCCATCGTGGCCGTGGTGGTGCCGCGCGCCGGTGCCGAACCCGACCCCGACGAACTGCGCGAGTATGTCCGAAAGAGTTTGCGGGGGTCGCGTACTCCGGATCGAGTAGTGTTTCGCGACGAGCTGCCGACCACCGCCACCGGCAAGATACTTCGCCGGGAGATCATCGAAAACCTAGCAGGGGCGCAATCATGATCAAGAACGGAACCCGCCTGGCCAGCCAGGTGTGTGACACCCAAGTCATCGTCGTCCGCAGCGCCGACAGCCTCGACGACCTGCGCTGCGGCGGCGCACCGATGGTCGAGATGGGTGGTGAGCGTTCGGGGGAGATCGACCCGGAGTTCGCCGACGGCAGCGTGATGGGCAAGCGCTACGTCGACGAAACCGGTGCCGAGTTGCTCGTCACCAAACCGGGGCAGGGCAGTCTGAGCGTGGGCCAGACCAAACTGGCGCTCAAAGAGGTCAAGCCGCTGCCCGCCAGCGACTGACTAGCGCTGTTCGCCCAACCCGGTGCGGCGCACGAATTCCCTTGCCTTGACCAGGAATTCGAGCTGATCGGCGACCTCGCGCAGGGGTGCCGCGGTGCGCGTCGAGCGGCAGAGCATGATGGCGCCTTCCAGGGCGGCGATCGACGTCACCGCCAACGACGCCGCGCCGTGTTCGTCAAAACCATCGGCGACGAAAGCGCGGGTCATCGCGCCACACCAGCGGTCCAGGATCTCGCCGGCCTCGGCCTTCAGCTCGAGTTCGTCGTCGGCTGATCCGAGCGCGGCGGCGGCCACCGGGCAGCCGGCCATGAATCCGCCCTCGTTGAGCAGAAGTTCCCAGAACTCGACGAACTCGCGCAGCAGGGCGCGTGCGCCGCGGTCGGCGGCCCGGTCGATGACGGTGGTGATGGAGTCGCCCGAGTGGCGCAGTGCCTCGGCCAGGATCTGATTGCGGCCGTTCGGAAAGTGGTGGTACACCGAACCGCGCGGAGCGCCGCTGCGGGCCAGCACCGAGTCGATGGTGACGCCGGCGGCGCCGCGCTCGCGCAGCACCTGCGCAGCGCTGACCAGCATCTTGTCCCGGGTTCCACCCCGCTTCGTGGTGGCCGGCGTCATGCCGCGTGCGACGGCTCGGGGGCGTGACCGGTCGAGGTCCAGTGCGCATTGCGCGGGGTGCGGCGCAGCAGCCGGCGACGCAGGCCGGGCAACTCCCGGGTATAGCGGAGACCGGCGATGTTGAGCTCGATAATCCACATGGTTTCTCCCGGCAGTGCTCTCATGCGCCCTGTTGCCCGCATGTTGGAGGCTGTGGCCCATGAATATGTTAAGAATCATATAAGACGGTCGTTTAGTAAGCAACTGCTCACTATCTAACTGTGACTTACGCCGCATTGATCGAGAAAAAATCAACTGGGATGGCTATGTTTTATTGCATATCCCATAATTGCGCGGGGCTCGGCGGTGACAGTCACCGACGACGGGTGGCCCTCCGGTGGGACGGTCCTGACCGGTGGCCCGCGGCGCCGAGAGCGCGCACACCATTGCCCGAGTGCGTGGCGTCGGCAGCGGTGCGTGCCATCCATCGTCTACCAAAGTGTCTGTCCGGCAACGTATTTAGTGACTTATGGAACGGATTGCCCGAGCCGATGCCGCCCAAAATCGACGGCCGCCATTTATTGCGTTCGGTTCCCGAGGGTGCTTGACTGGTTGATGCTGAGAGGGTGCTCAGCATCGCGTCTAAAGCTGAGACCGATCTGTCTGCGCAGTTCGTCCGGGGGGCAAAGGTGCGTGAAGCCGAGACATGGGCAATACCGGCACGATTCGCTCGGGGCTGGCATTGCCTGGGCCTGGAACGGGATTTCAGCGACGGCCAGCCACACGCGGTCGACGCGTTCGGCACCAGGCTGGTGGTGTTCCAGGACAGCCGCCACCAGTTGCGCGTCCTCGACGCCTACTGCCGCCACATGGGCGGGGACCTGAGTCGTGGTTCGGTGAAAGGCGATGCGGTGGCATGCCCGTTTCACGACTGGCGATGGAACGGTGCCGGTCGCTGCGAGTTGGTGCCGTACGCCAAACGCGTCCCGAAGCTCGCTCGCACGCGGGCGTGGACGACGTGCCAGCGCAACGGTCTGCTCTTCGTGTGGCACGACCACGAGGGCAATCCCCCACCTGCGGACGTGGAGATTCCTCGCATCGACGAAGTCTCGACCGATGACTGGACCGACTGGTCGGTGAAGGGCTGGCTGATCGAGAATTCGCACAGCCGCGAGATCGTCGACAACCTGGCCGACACCGCGCACTTCTTCTACGTCCATGACGGGTTTCCTACCCGCTTCAAGAATGTGTTCGAGGGACACGTCGCCAGTCAGTACCTGACCAACCGCGGTCGCGGTGACACGAACCTGGGACCGGGGTTCGCGAAGTCTGTCCTGCAGAGCGAATCGTCTTACTACGGACCGGCTTACGTGGTCACATTTCTGCACAACAACTACAGCGGCTATCGCACCGAGGCGATCCTGATCGCCTTTCACTACCCCGTGGACCACGACTCGTTCATGGTGCATTCCGCTGTCTCGGTGCAGAAACCGCAGGGCCTCGACGAGCAGACCACCGCCAAACTCGCCCATATGGTCGCCGACGGCGTCACGGCCGGGTTCGAGCAGGACATCGAAATCTTCAAGCACAAGGCCAAGATCGACGATCCGCTGTTGTGCGACGAGGACGGCCCGATCAGCCAATTGCGTCGCTGGTATTCGCAGTTCTACGTCGACGTCGCCGACATCACCCCGGAGATGACGGCGCGCTTCGAGTACGAACTCGACACCAGCTACCCCGTCTCGGTGTGGACCCGCGAGGTGGCGGACAACGTGGCCCGTCAATCCATGGCTGCTGCCGGCGTTTCCGCAACTCAAACCTAGGAGTCAGGCGTGCACAGGCTCGGTGGTTTCGACGCGACCATGTTGTTGTTCGAAAGTTCGGTGCAGCCCATGCACGCGTGTTCGCTTGCGGAACTGGACACTTCGACCATGCCGCAGGGATACAGCTTCGAAGCATTCCGCGACATGCTGGCGCAGCGGACCCATTCGCTGCCGGAGTTCCGCGCGAAACTGGCCGACAGCGCGCTGAATCTGGATACCCCGGTGTGGGTGGAGGATTTCGACTTCGACATCGATCGGCACGTGCACCGCATCGAGTTGCCCGCCCCGGGTGGTCGACGTGAATTGTCCGACGTGGTAGCGCATTTGGCCGCCACCCCGCTGGACCGCTCCAGACCGCTCTGGGACATCACGCTGGTAGAAGGCGTGTCGGGAGCCGACGCGCAGACTCGGATCGCCGCCGTCATCCGAACGCACCATGTCTTCGCCGACGGCTTGACTGCCGGGAATCTGTGGGCTCAGTTGTATGCGGCGGATGCGGTTGCGGCACCGGCGCACCACGTCGAGGGCTTCGGGGACATCAGCAGGCGACAGATCGCGGTCGACGGGTTGGCGCGATTCGTCCGCCGACCGTGGTATCTGGTCTCTCGCGTCGTGCCCGCGATGTTCCTGGCCCTGCTCCGGACCATCGTCCGGGTCGCGCGCGGACGGGCGATGTCGGCACCGTTCACGGCCCCGCGAATCCCGTTCAACGGCAACCTCACTGAGCGGCGGACCATTGCCTACACCCGGCTGGACCTGCAGGACGTCAAGGCCGTCAAGGACCGGTTCGGGGTCAAGGTCAACGACGTGCTGTTGGCGGTGGTGGCCGGTGCCGCGCGCGAGTTCCTACTCGCCAGGTCCGCTCTACCGGATGCCCCGCTGATCTCGTTGATCCCGATGTCGGTCTACGAGGAGAGCAGTCCCAGCCGTAACCAGTTCGCGCCGATATGGTCGAGTCTGCACACCGACATCGGCGATCCGGGGGAACGGCTGCGGGCCATCGCCGCTTCGAGCGCGATTGCCAAAGAACACAGTTCGGCAATCGGATCGACCCTGCTGATCGATGTCGCGCAGTTCTCTCCGGGGTTGCCGCCGGCGATCATGCGTCTTTACACGCTGATCGGTCTCAGCGGCCGACGCCCCGTCTACAACGTGTCGTTGTCCAACGTGGTCGGCGTGCAGGAACAACTCCTCGGTGCGAGAATCATCGCGAACTACCCGTTCGGCCCGGCGATGAACGGGGCAGGGCTGAACGTCACCGCGGCCTCGCTCAACGGCAGCATCGACTTCGGGTTGATCTCGTGTCCCGAATTGCTGCCCGACCTATGGGATCTCACGGAGGGCTTCCCCGTCGCGCTCAAAGAGTTGATGGATGCGGTTTGACGAAATCGTACATCCGGTAGGAGACTTCGCCGCTGTCCAGCGCATCGTGCAGTCGTCCCGCGCCGAGCTTGACCAGTCCGCGGAACACCGCGGGCGTGCGGCGCTCCACTAGATTGTTCTTTTCCGTTGCACTCCAGAGCTTCTCGAGCCCCCGCACAACTTCCCGATGGATGTCGTGCTCGGCGATCGCGGTCAGCGGGGCCGCGGCCAGGTCGGCCTCCCACGCTGGAACGTGACTGCGGTTGCGGATATCGGCGTAGAGGAAATGCCCGCCCGGCGTGAGCACCCGGGCCACCTCGCGCAGAAACCCCGGAAAATCCGGATAGCAGTGTGAGGACTCGACATTGAGCACCGCATCGAACGATTCGTCGGGAAAGGGAAGGTTTTGCGCGTCGCCCTGCACGAAATCCAGTCCTGGGATTTCGTGCAGTCGCCTGCACAGTTCGATACCGCGCGGATTCAGGTCCATCCCGGTGTAGGACTTCGGGTGCAGGTAGCGGGTCAGATAGGAGGCGCCGCCGCCGTGCCCGCAGCCGACCTCCAGCACCCGCTTGCCGCCGATGTCGGTCTGGGCGGCGACCCGGTGATACAGCTGGATGGACGCGCGATTCGGTTCGTCGACCTCCTGCAGCGGTACGCCCATCGCCGGATCTTCTTCGTAACCGAAGTTGAAGAACGCTACGTCGTCTGCTTCCATCCACCGGGTGGCCAGGGGGTAGATGAACTTCGCCGAAATGCGGAAGGCGAGCGGGTTGAACGCAACGCGAAACAGCACACCCATGTTCGAACCCTAGCAAACGGCCCGGTCGCGGTCACCGAAACAGCAAGCGGGCAACGGTATTTCGAGCCACCCGGGCCGGCCGCGGTAGACGCTCACGGTTTGACGAAGTCGTAGATCCGGTAGCACAGGGTCCCATCCTGTACGGCACGGTAGAGTCCCGGACCGGGCGCGCCCATCGCCCCTTTGATGGCACCGCGCAGCGGCGCCGGCACTACGCGTTTGAACACTTCGCGTGTCTTCGGCGAAACCCACCATTGGTCGAACCCGCGGACCACCTCGGCGTTGATGTCCTGCCGGGTCAGCATCTCCAGCGGGGCGGCGGCCAGTTGGGCTTCCCATTTCGCGACGTGGTTGCGGTTGCGGAAGTCGGCGTAGAGGAAATGGCCGCCCGGTGTGAGGACGCGGGCCACCTCGTCGAGGAATCCCGGAAAGTCCGGATACCCGTGCGACGATTCGACATTGACCACCGCGTCGAAGGATTCGTCGGGAAACGGCAGGCTCTGGGCATCGCCTTGAACGAATTCGACACCCGGCACCCGGTGCTGCCGTTGGCAGAACGCGATACCGCGGGGATTCAGGTCCAGCCCGACGTAGGTGGCCGGGTTCAGGTAACGACCGATGTAGGCCGCCCCGCCGCCGTGCCCGCAGCCCACCTCCAGCACGCGCTTGCCGCCGATGTCGGTCTGGGTGGCGGTGCGGTGATAAAGCTGGATACAGGCACGATCCGGCTCGTCGGCCGCCTCCAGCGGCAGGCCCAGCGGGGGATCTTCCTCGTAGCCGGCGCTGAGGAAGGTCACGTCGTGGTCGGTGCCGATACGACGGGTCAGCCACGGATAGTGGTATTTCGGCGAATGTTTCAGGACGAAACGGCTGTAGCTCAGCCGGAAGACCAAGTCGGCGGGAGCGACCTTCATCCGGCGAAAGCTGCTCTGCCGGGCGGACACTGAATCGGGCAGCCGGGAATTGTGTTGTACTCGTGCGAAATAAGAACGAACGGTATGTCCACCACGGCCCTTCTGGTCCCCAAGCGCGTCCGGTCCGGTTCATCCGCGCTCCTCGCCGAAACCAAATCTTAGTCCCGATCGACGCACCGCGACAATGCGCAGGCGCACAAATGTTGCGGCAGGACGCAATTGGACAACTGCCGGTACAACACGCTCGACCGGGCCGGGCGGACAAACGGTAGAGTCGTCGGCCATGACGGCATTGGCGTATCGCCGGGCGTGGGTGCGGGCGCGGTGAGTATCGATGCGTTGCCGCCCGGGCCGCGGCTTCCGGTTGCTGTTCAAACCGCCGCATGGATAACCCGCCCTTGGGAATTCATGCAGCGGTCGGCCGCGCGCTACGGTGACATGTTCACCTTGCGGCTCGCCGGCGAGTGTCCGTGGGTGATGGTGTCGCATCCGGACGTGGTGAAGGAAGTGTTCACCGGCCCGCCCGAACTCCTGCACGCGGGAGAGGGGAAAAACATCCTGGTGCCGGCGCTCGGAACCAACTCTCTGCTGCTGCTCGACGACGACGCGCATCGGCAGCAGCGCCGCCTGCTGATGCCGCCGTTCCGGGGCAACCATTTGACCTCCTACGCCGACAAGATGACCAGTGTCGCTCAGGCCGAGATCGCGAGCTGGCCGCGCGGCAAGCCGGTCCGGCTGCATCCGCGGATGCAGGCCCTGACGCTGGAAATCATCCTGCACACCGTGTTCGGGCTCAGCGAGGGTAAGCGGCTGGATCGGTTGCGCGCCGAGATGATGCGGATTTTCACCAGGACCTCCGGCGTCTCGACGCAACTGTTCCTGGTGGCGCTGGGGCCCCAGCGGATCCGGGCGGAGCTGGTGCGCAGGCTGCTTCTCGGGGTCGACCGGTTGCTCTACGCCGAGATCGCCGAACGACGCCGGGCCGACGACCTCCAGGAGCGCTCGGACGTGCTCTCGGTTCTGCTGCAGGCCAGACACGAAGACGGCCGGCCGATGAGTGATGTCGAGATGCGTGACGAACTGATGACCCTGCTGCTGGCGGGACACGAAACCACGGCGACCGCGCTGGCCTGGGCCGTCGAACGGCTGATCCGCCACCCCGATCATCATGCCCGGCTCGACGCCGAAATCCGTTCCGGCCAAGAGCAATTCCTCGACGCCGTGGTCAAGGAGACATTGCGGCTGCGGCCGGTGATATCGGTGGTATCCAGGCGACTCAAAGCGCCGCTGCGTATCGGCGGCGTGCCGCTGCCCGCGGGCGTGAACATCATGCCGTCGATCTATCTGATGCACCGGCGGCCGGAGATCTACCCCGACCCCGAGCAATTCCGGCCCGAGCGTTTTCTGGAGAAGCGCGGCGGCACCTACACCTGGATTCCCTTCGGCGGGGGCGTACGCCGTTGCATCGGCGAGGCATTCGCCGAATACGAGATGCGCAAGATCATTGCCGCGCTGTTCGCTCAATGCGAGGTGCGGCCCGCCGACGAGCGACCCGAGCGGGTGCGGCGCGGGGGTATCAGTCCGGTACCGGCCCGCGGTGCCACCGTGGTCCTGACGTGAAGCGCGCCTGGGCCATTCATCTGGCCACGAGGCGAACGGGAAGCCCGTCGGCCAGCGCGGTGGAGATTCGGAGCTTGGGCTTCGGAGTCCAGCCGGGCTGGAACTCGAACTCGTAGCGCTGCAGGATCGCGGCCAACGTCATCACCCCGTCGATGTAGGCCATTCGCCAGCCCATGCACTTGCGTGGCCCGATGCTGAACGGAATATAAGCGTTTCGGTTGATCTTGTCGTGCAGGAAGCGGCTGGGTTCGAATTGCTCTGGCCGCCTCCAGAATCGCGTATCCCGGTGCAGCCGGTACGGCGATATCAGGACGTGCGAGCGCGCCGGAATGAAGTATCCGTCGATCTCGTCGTCTTCGTTGGTGGTGCGCAGCACGCCCATCGGCGCCGCGATCCGCAACGCTTCGTCGAAGCAGGCGCGCAGATACGGCAGCCGCTCCAGGTGTGCGTACTTGACCGGGGCGCCGCCCAGCGCGTCGACCTCCGCGTATGCTTGCGCGAAAGCTGTTGGATTACTGTGCAATAGCGCGAGGGTCCAGGACACCGACTCCGCGGTGGTCTCGAAGCCGGCGAACACCAGCGAAGACAACTCGGTGCGAAGCCTGCGATAGCGCGTGTCGGCAGGCCATTCCAGCGACATCCCCAGCAGCGCGTCCAAGACGTCGGGTACCGGCCGCGGACCGTCGGCGCTGCGCCGGGCGATGATCTTGTCCAGCTCGCCGAGCATGAAGGCCTGCGCCGCCTCGCCGCGTCGCTCGAAGGGGCGCGGCAGGAACTTCGGGAAGGACGACAGGAAGGCACGACTGATCGTGTAGGCGCCGACGTTCCGCGCGGCAACGACGTAGCGGCTCAGCGCTTCTGGCTCCAGCGCGGAGCTGAACATGGACCGCATCAGCGAGTCCATCACGACCATGCCCAGTTCCTGTTCCAGATTGATCCACTGCCCGGCGGCGGTGTACTGCGCCCAGGCCTCCATACCCGCAGCGACCGCGGCCGACATCGCATCGCTGAGCGCCGCCAGCGAGTTCTCGGTGAAGAACGGGTTCAGTACCCGGCGCCACCGCTTCCATTCCTCGCCTTCCAGGACGGGCAACACGTCCGGTTCGCCCGGGACCAGGTCGGCGGTCAATTCGTTGCGCAGGTAACGGGTGTGGTGGCGGACCATCACGTAGTCGACGTGGTCGGGATGACTCAGCATGGTCATCGTCCAGCCCGGGATCGGCAGCGGAATGTCCGCCACGTCGCCGAACTCGTCAGCGATCTTGGGCACCAACGCAAATGGATTCGGTCCGTGCCGCAGGCACCAGGAGCCCATCCGCAGCAATCCGGGTCCGGGCGGGCGACCCTTACTCGACGTACGTGCGATTGTCGGCATCAGGTGAGTTCCCGGGCCACGATCTCGTCGTAGTCCCACCGCGTCGCCGGCCGCATTCCCGGTGGGGTCCATCTGGTGAACCACACGCCGTCGGGATGCGCCTCCCGCGTTGGGGTCACCCCGAGTCGGGCGCGGACGTCGTCGAGGGGTTTGTCGAGGAGTTGTTCCCACGGTGCGGCCATGATCTTGTCGGCGCGGCGGCCACGGTCAACCGCCTGCCGGTAGACCCGCAATTTGTGCCGTAGCGGAGCGCCCGGGAGACTGGCCGCCACGGCCAAGCCGAGTTGCTCCAGCGCGCCGGCGGGTTCGTTTTGGCCGCACTGGAATCCGATGCCGATGATCTCACCGGCCAGGTCCGGGCCATAACCGGTGATGACGTGTTGCAGGTCGTGCACCGTGTTGCAGCGCAGCAAAAAGTAGTAGTAGTCCTCATGCCAGTTGCGCGACTCGGCGTAGGGACGTACGACGGCCGCCTCGTCGAACACTCCCGCGTCGAGCCTGTTGGTGGTCAGGAACGAGCGGTAGGCGTGACCGACGGTGCCGATCGGCAACGATGCCAGGTAGGCGTCGTCGCGCAGCAGCGCCAGCAGGTCCGGCTTGTCTTTCAGGACCTTGGCGCCCTCCGGATGTGCGCGAACCTGGTGGAACAGGCGCGGGGTGGCGGGTATCGAGATTTCCAGGGACGCAAGGTAAAAGGTCTCGTACATGCGCTTGCCCCTGCGGGTGAAACCGCGTGCGGCGCCGACGATCGTGCGCCACGAGCGTCGCTCGGGCACGACGCCGTCCGGGCGGCGGTATTGCGCGAGTGGTGTTTCTTGTTCGGGCATGGAACTCCCCTCCCGGTCCGTCAAGAAATCCTCGACCCCATGGAATCTTAGGGCGATTCAGACCCGTCGGTGCAACAGTAGGGCTTGCGAATTGGTCCGCCGCACGTTTGAGTTAGACGTGGGAGGAGGTCGCTATGGCCACAGAGGCCGACGTGAAAACAAGTTTCGAAGCCCAATTGCCGTTCGAGCAGGACGGGCCGTTTCAGATCGCCCCGGAACTGCGCGAGTTGCAGGCCCGCGGTCCGATCCATCGGGTGCGTACCGCGTTAGGTGATTCGGCGTGGCTGGTCACCCGTGACGCCGACGTGCGGCGCCTGCTGGCCGACGAGCGCCTGGGACGGGGCCATCCCGAGCCGGAAACCGCACCGCGGCTGGGCGAGTCATTGTTATTCGGTGGGCCGGTAGGCAATTTCGACACCGAGAAGGCCGATACCGCGCGGATGCGCGAACTGTTGCAACCCCATTTCGCCCCGCGGCACATGCGCGCGCTCGCCCCGCGGATCGAGGCCCTGACAACGCAACTGCTCGACGAACTCGAACAACACGGATCCCCGGCCGATCTACACGCGATGCTGGCGGTGCCGCTGCCGATCCTGGTGATCTGCGAATTGCTCGGCGTGCCTTACGAGGACCGCGACAAGTTCCAGGGCTGGGTGGACGACGTCGCCAACACCGTCGACCGGGCACGCTCCGAACAGGGTGTATTCCAGCTCTTCAGCTACGGTCAGCAGTTGGTGACCGCCAAACGCGAGCACCCGACCGACGACGTGATCTCCCGGCTCGCCGCCGTGGACGGGGTATCCGATCTGGAAGTGGCCGGGATGTCGATGGCTCTGCTGTTCGCCGGACACGAGACCACTGTGGTCCAAATCGGGCTCACCGCAATGCTGTTGCTGGCCGACCCCGCCCAGTGGCAGGCACTGGTCGACAATCCCGGAATGGTACCGACCGCGATCGAGGAAACCATGCGGGTCGCACGCACCCGCGGCTTTCCGGTGCCACGGTACGCGCGCACCGACTTCGAAACCGACGGCGTCCAGATCAAGGCGGGGGAACTCGTGCTGCTCGATCTCGGCGCCGCCAACCTCGATCCCAGGACCTTTGAAGACCCCGGCCGCATCGATCTATCCCGTTCGGGCGCAAGCCATCTCGCGCTCGGCTTCGGAATCCGGTACTGCCTCGGCGCGCCGCTGGCGCGTGTCGAGTTGCAGACGGTGTTCAGCCAGCTGGTGTCGCGGTTTCCGACGTTGCGCCTGGCCGTGGACGTATCGGAGCTGAAGTTGTCGCCCGACGCGCTGACCGGCGGGCTCACCGAACTCCCGGTGCAGTGGTAGTCGGCTGACGGTGCTGCGAGGCATCGCCCGGTCGGCGATCGCGGCGCCACGCTGGATCGTTTTCGTGGCCGCGCTGCTCACGACGGGACTGGGCGTGCTCGCCATCCCGGTGACCCAGAGTCTGTCCGCGGGCGGCGTCTACGATCCGGCGTCGCAGTCGGCCCGGGCGGACAGCATCATGGCCCAGAAATTCGGTCAGAGCCAGCAGCAACTGCTGATCACCGTGACGGCACAGACCGGCTGGATCACCGGCCCGGCCCGTGCGGTCGGTCTGGACATCGTCGCCGGCCTGGCCCGGTCGCCCCATGTGGCAAGCGTCATTTCGGCATGGACCGTGCCGACCGGCCAGGCGGCGGGTCTGATCAGCGACGACTACACGTCGGGACTGATCGTCGCCAACATCACCGGCGACGAGAATCACGCGCCCCGCTACGCGAGCGACTTGGCCGAGGAGTTCGCACACGACCGCAACGGGGTGACGGTGCGCGCCGGCGGGGTGTCCATGCTTGCCTCGCAAGTCACCGAGACGGCGGCCAAGGACCTGGTGGTGATGGAGTCGGTCGCCATTCCGTTGAGTTTCCTTCTGCTGGTGTGGGTATTCGGCGGTCTGCTCGCCGCCGCGTTGCCGATCGCCGTCGCGATGATCGCGGTCACCGGTACGCTCGCCGCGCTGCGGCTGATCTCGCTTGCCACCGAGGTGTCGACATTCGCACTGAATATCAGTGCCGGCCTGGGTTTCGCGCTGGCGGTCGACTACACCCTGCTGATCGTGAGCCGTTACCGCGACGAAATCGCCGACGGGGCCACGCGCGACGACGCCGTCGTCACCACGATGGTGACCGCCGGCCGAACGGTGTTGTTCTCGGCCGCCACGGTCACCCTGGCGACGGCGTCGATGGTGCTCTTTCCGATGAGTGCGTTCAAATCGCTCGCCTACGCCGGGGTTGCGACGGTGGGTTTCGCCGCCCTGGCCGCGCTGACGGTGACACCCGCGGTCATCGTGCTGCTGGGAAACCGGTTGAACTCACTGGATGTCCGCAGGTTTTTCGCCAGGCTGCTGCGTCGCCCACATCCGGCGCACCGGCCGGTCGAAGAACAATTGCTGTACCGCTCGACGAAATTCGTTATCCGCCATGCGATTCCGCTGAGCATCGGTGCCACGGCAGTGTTGGTGTTATTGGCGCTGCCCGTCACCGGCCTGAAACTCGGGGTCGCCGACGACCGGATACTGCCGACGTCTGCGTCGGCCCGCCAGGTGGGCGATCAACTCCGAAACGAGTACCCGCGCGAGGGATTCGACGGCGTCACCGTGGTCATTCCGGAAACCACCGGGCTGTCGCCGCAGGACCTGGATCGCTACGGCGCCGCATTGTCTCGGGTACCTGGCGTGACGAGTGTGTCGGCGCCGGGCGGCAGCTACGTCGACGGGCTCCGCAGCGGGCCGGCGTCGGGGGCCAGTGCGATGAAGGACGGGGCCGCGTTCCTGACCGTCGCCAGCAGCGCCGAACTGCTGTCCGCAGAGTCGGACAGGCAGCTGGACCGGCTGCACGACGTCGCACCACCAAACGGGCGGTCTGCGATCTTCGGTGGGCTCCCACAGATCAACCGCGACAACATCGACGCGATGACGAGACCGCTGCCGTGGGTGCTGGGCATCACGGTGGTAGCGATGCTGGTCCTGCTGTTCCTGCTCACCGGAAGTGTCGTCGTTCCCCTGAAAGCGTTGGCGCTCAACGTGTTGTCCCTGACCGCCACCGTCGGCGCGTTGGTCTGGGTGTTTCAGGATGGGCATCTGGGTGGGCTGGGGACGACCTCGATCGGGGCGCTGCCCAGCGTGGTGCCCCTGCCGTTGTTGTGCATCATGTTCGCGCTGTCGATGGACTACGAGGTGTTCCTGGTTTCCCGGATCCGCGAGTACTGGTTGGCATCTGGGCGCACCCAGGCGGACAACGACGAGAGCGTGGCGCTCGGGCTGGCGCGCAGCGGCAAAGTGGTAACCGCAGCCGCGATCTTGATGGCGGTTCCGTTCGCCGCGCAGATCGGCACCAGCGTGCTGCGGATGTTCGGGGTGGGACTCACCTTGGCGATCCTGGTGGACACCACTGTGGTGCGGATGGTGCTGCTGCCGGCCCTGATGCACCTACTCGGTAGGTGGAACTGGTGGTCGCCTTTCGGACGGCGCGAAGCTACTCGACCGTGTAGCCCATCGGCATCAGCACGCTCTTCTGCTGCGTGAAGTGCTCGACACCCTCGGGCCCGTTCTCCCGCCCGATGCCGGAGTTCTTGTAACCGCCGAACGGACAGCACGGGTCGAAGGCGTACCAGTTGATGGCGTAGGTCCCGGTTCGGATCTTCTCCGAGATCTCGATCCCCTTGGGCACGTCCGACGTCCACACGCTGCCGGCCAGCCCGTACACCGAGTCGTTGGCGATCTTGACCGCGTCCTCCTCGGTGTCATACGGGATGATGCTCAGCACCGGCCCGAAGATCTCTTCCTGGGCGATGGTCATCTTGTTGTCGACGTCGGCGAAAACCGTTGGCTGCACGAAGAATCCGTTATCGAGGCCCTCGGGACGGCCGCCGCCGCAGACCACCCGGGCGCCTTCCTCGACGCCCTTGGCGATGTAGCCCTCGACGCGTTCGCGCTGCTTCTCCGAGATCAGCGACCCGATCTGCGCGGTCGGGTCCGACGGCGGCCCCACCGGCAATGCCTGCACGAAAGTGCTTACCGCATCGACGATCTCGTCGTACCGGGAGCGCGGCGCCAGGATGCGGGTCTGGCCCACGCAGGCCTGCCCGGTGTTCATGATCCCGGAGAACACCATCATCGGGACGGCCGAGGCCAGGTCGACATCCTCGAGGACGATGGCCGCCGACTTGCCGCCCAGTTCCAATGTGCACGGCTTGAGCAGTTCGGCGGCGCGCTTGCCGATCTCCTTGCCGACCGCCGAACTGCCGGTGAAGGTGAACAGGTCGACGTCGGGATTGGCGGTCAGCGCCTGGCCGGTCTCCACGCCGCCAGGCACCACCGACAGCACCCCCTCGGGCAGACCGGCGTCTGCGAACACCTCCGCCAAAGCGTTTGCGGTCAAAGGTGTTTCGGCGGCCGGCTTGAGCACCACCGTGCAGCCGGCCAGCAACGCCGGGCCCAGCTTGTTGACCGCCAGGAACAGCGGCACGTTCCACGCCACGATGGCCGCGACCACGCCGATCGGCTCGCGATGCACGATGGTCTGACCGTAGGAGCCGGTGCGGACCTCACGCCACTTGACCTGCTCGACCGCCGGTCCGGCGAAGAAGTTCAACGCTCCCATCGTCCCCAGCCAGTGCATGGTCTCGATGGTCATCGGCGGCTGGCCGGTCTCGTCGGCGAGCAGCTTGGCGAAGTGCTCCTTGCGCTCTTCGAGCAGCTGCAGCGCCTTGGCGATGACGGCGGCGCGCTCCTGCGGCGGGGTAGTGGGCCAGGGGCCGCTGTCGAAGGCCGCCCGGGCCGCGGCGACCGCGGCATCCACGTCGGCCGCCGTCGCCAGTGGCACCTTGCCGACATAGTCGCCGGTGGCCGGGCAGTGCACCTCGATGACCTCGTCGGTGGCCGGTTCGGTCCATTTGCCGCCGATGAAGAGCTTGTCGTACTCGGTTGTAGCGGTTGTAGCGTTAGTCACAGCCGCCACCCTACCCAAGCCGGCGCGGAATTAGAACATGTTCCATTATCGCGGTGACAGGACCAGCACGAGATTGCTCACCAGGAACTCCCGCAGCACCGGCACCGACGTCAGCCACCACGCCCATCTCGGGTGGTAGCGCGGAAAAGTCGTGATCAGAGCCCCCGTGCCGGCGGCCCAGTCCAGGCCGTCGGCGGCCGACACCGCGAACAACGACGACCCGTAGTCGTTCTTGGCGCGATGCCCGTGTTTGCGCGCGTATCGGGCGGCCGCGCGCGTCCCGCCGAGGTAATGTGTCAGACCCATCTCGTGCCCGCCGAACGGTCCGAGCCAGACCGTGTAGGACAGCACCACCAGCCCGCCGGGTCTGGTCACCCGCAACATCTCGTTGCCGAGTTGCCAGGGCCGCGGGACATGTTCGGCGACGTTGGACGACAGGCAGATGTCCACCGAGTCGTCGGCGAACGGCAGGGCCATGCCGGAGGCGCGGACGAACGCACCGCAAGCGCGTCCCGAAGCCGGTCCGGCAGCGTGCATTTCGGCCGGGTCCGGTTCCACGCCGACATACCGCGCGCCGGCATCGGTGAACGCGGCCGCGAAGTATCCGGGTCCGCCGCCGACGTCGAGCAGGGTGACGCCGGTCAGGCCGCGGCCTTGTCGGGACAACCACAGATCGGCCACCATCGCCGCGGTGTCGGCGGCCAAAGCGCCGTAGAACCGCGCCGGGTCCGGCTGTTCGTAGCGGAACTCCGAGAGCAGTCGCACCGACCGGCCCAAGGTGGCCCGGCGCGCGAAGATGTCGGTGACTTCCACGCCGGAAACCCTACGGTCACCGACTACTTGGACACCTTGGCCGCGATCGCCTCGGCGATGACAATCCCCTCGTCGGTGAGATTGGTGTGGCACGCCTGCACGTTGACGACGACGTTGTTGGCCGCCCGCAACGCTTGCTGGCAGCGCCAGCTGCCGCCGGTCACGACGCTGTGCAAGGTGCCGTTGGTGACGCTGACCGGCCCGGCCGACCATTCTTTGGCCTCGCCGGACGGCTTGGTGACGGTATAGGTCCGGTTCACGCAGGCGGCCCATTTGGGCCGGGCTTCGGTGACGAATGCGGAAGCAGCCTGCGCGGTCGGGAACCGCGCGACGGCCTGGTCGAGCCAGTGATAGGCCGGATTTTCGGTGACCTGTTCCTCGACCGAGTCGGTCATGCCGCTGCCCGCGTAGGTGTCGGCTTCCACCGTGTCCACGACGCGACATTCGGCCGGCGACACCTGGTACGGGTTGTTGGTGATCGGGTGAGGGCCCCCGGACGAGCTCATCCCGCTGGTCGCCATCGTCCGGTTGACCTCGGCCACGGTGAGCAGCAACCCGTTCAATGCCGACGCGGAGACGGGTTTGGCCGTTTCGCTCGTGGTGGTCTCACTGGAGCTGGCCGTGGTGAAATCCTTGTCGGAGCCGCCTGAAAAGGAGAGGACGCCGACGATGGCGATCACCAGGACGACCGCCGCCGCCACCCCCGTCCACAGCCATACGTTGGTGTTTCCCCGCCGGGGCGGCGGGGGACCCCCGAAACCACCGCTCATCGGCGGCGGGCCCGCGAACGGTGCGGCCCCGGCCATCTGCGTGGGACCGCTCGCGTACGGGTTCGGTGGCGGTTGCTGGTGCGGTGGCGGATAGGCCGGGCGGGGAGGTTGGTGGACGGGGCCGGACGGCACCGGTGCCTGCATCGTGGGGGGCTGGGTCTGGGGCTGAGGCTGGGGCTGGCTCGGCGACGGTGGGGGCTTGGGTATCGGGCTGGTGATGGCGCTGCGCGCCGCGGTGGTCAGTTCTTTGGTGGTGTTGTAGCGGTCGTCGGGGTTCTTGGCCATGCCTTTGGCGACGACCTGGTCGAGTTGGGCGGGGACGCCGGCACGCAGCGCGGACGGCCGGGGCGGCGGCTGGGTCAGATGCCCACCGAGTTGCTGTTCGAGGCTGTCGCCGGGAAAGGGTTGGCTGCCGGTCAGGCATTCGTGCATCACGCAGGTCAGTGCGTAGATGTCGACGCGGTGGTCGGTGTTGTCCCTGGTCATGCGTTCCGGCGCGAGGTATGCCCAGGTGCCCATCACGCTGCCGGTGCTGGTGAGCGAGGTCTCCCCGGAAGTACGGGCGATACCGAAGTCGATCAGGTAGGCGAAGTCGTCCTCGGCGACCAGGATGTTGGACGGCTTGACGTCACGGTGCACCAGGTTGATGCGGTGCGCGGCGTGCAGCGCCGAGGCCACCTGGTCGATGATGTGGACGGCGCGGGCCGGATCCAACGGCCCGTCGGCCAGGATGCTCTGCAGGTCGCGGCCCACGATCAGGCGCATCGTGACGAACAGCCGTCCGTCGATCTCGCCGAAGTCGTAGATCGGGACCACATGGGGTTCGTCGAGCCCGGCCGCCGATCGGGCTTCGCGCCGGAACCGTTGTTGGTAGGTCTCGTCGTCGGCGAGCTGCGCGGGCAGCACTTTCAGGGCGACCACGCGCTCGGTGACGGTGTCGAACGCCCGCCAGACCTCGCCCATGCCGCCGCGGCCCAGCAACTCGATCAGGCGGTAACGGCCAAAGGGTGTTCCGTCCACAGCAACTTCTCCTTCTGCGCTCAACCCTAGGAGCTGTTGACGTGTTAGCCGAGCGATTCGCGGAATTGGTGCCCCGCAGCGCCCGGCTCCGCCGTGCTCGCGATCGCCACGGGGTTCGATGGTGGCGACCCGCAGCGCCCGGCTCGCTGCGCTCGCGATCGCCCGGCTCCGCCGCGCTCGCGATCGCCACCTAGGCTGGTGGGCGATGTCTGAGCTGCGCTCCGTACTGCTGCTGTGCTGGCGCGATACCGGGCACCCCCAGGGCGGTGGCAGCGAGACCTATCTGCAGCGCGTCGGCGCACAACTGGCCGCCGGCGGCATTCGCGTCACGCTGCGCACCGCGCGCTACCCCGGCGCCCCCCGCACCGAAGTCGTCGACGGCGTGCACATCGACCGCGCCGGGGGCCGTTACACCGTCTACGTCTGGGCGATGCTGGCGATGGCCCTGGCCCGACTCGGTCTGGGACCGCTGCGTGACGTCCGTCCCGACGTGGTCGTCGACACCCAGAACGGCCTGCCGTTCCTGGCGCGGCTCCTTTATGGACGGCGGGTCGTGGTGCTGGTGCACCACTGTCACCGCGAGCAGTGGCCGGTGGCCGGACCGGTGCTGTCCCGGGTCGGCTGGTTCGTCGAGTCGACGCTGTCACCGCTGCTGCACCGGCGCAATCAGTACGTGACGGTGTCGCTGCCGTCGGTGCGGGATCTGGTCGCCCTCGGCGTCGACAGCGAGCGAATCGCGGTGGTACGCAACGGCCTCGACGAGGCACCTGCGCAGACGTTGTCGTCCCCGCGTGCGGCCGCGCCGCGCGTGGTGGTGTTGTCCCGGCTGGTGCCGCACAAGCAGATCGAGGACGCGTTGGAGTCGGTGGCGGGATTGCGGGCCCGGATCCCGGGTCTGCACCTCGACGTCGTCGGCGACGGATGGTGGCGCCGGCGGCTCGTCGACCACGTACACCGGCTCGGCATCTCCGACGCGGTGACATTCCACGGGCACGTCGACGACATCACCAAACACCTTCTGCTGCAACGTGCTTGGGTGCATGTGCTGCCGTCGCGCAAAGAGGGATGGGGCCTGGCAGTGGTCGAGGCGGGGCAGCACAGTGTCCCCACGATCGGGTACCGATCCTCCGGAGGTCTGTCCGATTCGATCATCGACGGGGTCACCGGCATGCTGGTCGACGACCGGGCCGGGCTGCTCGATCGGTTGGAAGAGCTGCTTCGCGATCCGGTGCTGCGCGACCAACTGGGCGCCAAGGCGCAGGCACGCAGTGTGGAATTCTCCTGGCGGCAAAGTGCCGACGCGATGCGCACGGTGCTGGAAGCCGTGCAGGCCGGCGGACGGGTCAGTGGTCTGGTCTAGGACCTAGCGCCCGTCGGCCTGGGATTCACGCACTGGCCGTGGCCATTTCGGCGATTCGTCGCACCGGGAAGGCGGCCCGGACCCGCCGCGTGTGCAGCGAATACGACGTCGCGATGACGACGCAGAACGCCGCGGGCACGAGCAATGCGTAACCGCCGACCCGCGCTCCGATCAGGATCCCGGCGGCGCCACCCACCAGGAAGAGCACCAGCGTCGCGGTCAGGACCGCCGCCTTCCACTTCTCCACGCCGTGCCGGCGGATGCGTCCGAGCATCAGGCCGAGGTCGGTGACGGTGCCGGTGAAGTGGGTGGTGCGGATGGCCATCCCGCGGAAGCTGGACGTCAACCCGTTCTGCATGCCGAGCGCTGCGGCGGCGAATAGCGCCTGTATGACGGGTTGTTCGACACCCAGTGCGTCGATACCCGCCTTCAGCGGCGTCTCTTCGACCCCGAAGGCGGCCATGATCAGCAGTATTGCCTCCATGGTCAGCACGGTCGCGTGGTGCGGCGCCCGCGGGTGCTGCGCGGTGCCGAGTGCGGCTCCGGCCGCGATGGCACCGAGCCAGAAGCCGATCAGGATCGCCACCAGCAGATGGCCTTCGTAGAGCCACGGGTTGGCGGTGTTCATACCCAACTGAGTCGTCACCCCGGTCAGGTTGCCGACCGGGAAAGCAAGGATCGAGATGGCTACGGCGTTGACGAAACCCGCGATGAAGGCCAGGGACGCGCAATAGCCGAGCAGCGTCCGTGGCGACGAGAACGGACGCTCGCGGTCGGTGTCGATGGTCATCGGAAGGTCGCTTTCAGCGTCGGTGTTCCGGGGAGTGGTCAGCGGGCTTCGGCGCCCTGAACGAAGGCTATTGAACGAAATTTTCTTCATCAATACCTTTTCGTATGAGTCTGGCAAGAGTCGCGACCCGTGAAAACGCACGATGTTTCGGTTGTATGAATTAACGAAGTCATTTACGCGAAAACTCACCGCGAGTAAAATGGTGGGCGTGCCGAGCAAACCCGGTGGCTCCGACCGTGGTTGGACATTTTTGACCAACCACGGCCATGTGCTGCTGTGTGTCTCGGCCGGTCAGTCCCTGACCGCGCGGGAATTGTCACTGCGCATCGGCATCACCGAGCGGTCCGTCCAGACGATCCTGGCGGACCTGACGGACGAGGGTTACCTGGTCAAATCCAAGGCCGGCCGTCGCAACGTGTACACGCTCAACCCCAAGGGGCGGTTGCGTCACCCGCTGGAAGCCAGCCACACCGTGGGTGAACTTATCGAGGCGTTGTCGTAGCCACCCGCCGCCGCGTCCACAGCGTGCCCGCCCCTCCCACCAGCAACATCGCCAGCCAGGCCAGGTGCGCGGTCACGACGGCGCCGCGGCGGGCAGCAGTCAAGGGTGCGCTGCTCCCGCCGATCCGATACAGCGTCAGGTCCCGGTCCTGGTAGACCGGTGTCAGCTGCGCGAGCGTGCGATCAGCAAACCCCATGTCGCTGGGGGTGCCGGATTCCACGACCAGCCACGCCACCCCGGCCGATGTCAGGGCCGACGGTTCCGGCCCGGACAGCAGCAACTCCTGCACCCGCCGCGCGTGCGCGCCCTCCCCAGGCACCGTCACCCCGGAGATCACCAGATCGCCGGTGGTCAACACCTCGGAGCGAACCCAGCGGGGCAGCGGGTCGAGCACCGGCGCCGGCCCCGACCACGCGAAGCGCCGCATGGTCCCCGCGGGTAGCACCGCAACCGGGCCCCGCTCGCTGTCGATCCGTGCGGCCACCGCCGCCCAAGCCCGCGGGTAGTGCACCGGCGTCACCTTTGCCCACACCCCCCACGCCAGGTCGGGTAACGCCAGCAACAGAGCCAGGCAGCACACCAGCGCCGCCACGCCGGGCCGCAACCAGCGCCGCAACGTCACCACCGCGCCCGCACCGGCCAGCGCGTACCCCGGCATCGCCAGCGCCACCCACTTCTGGTCGTCGCGCAACACCCCCGAGGGCGGCACCGCCTCGATCAACGAGCGCAACACATGCAGACCCGGACCGGTGGCCAACAACGCTGGCACCAGCACCGCCGCCCCGGCCAACACCAACAACGGAACCACCGCCGGTCGTCGCGCCACCACCGCAAGCCCGGCCGCCACCACGCCCAGCAGCACCGCCGCCGACACCACAGCGAAAAGCGTTGTCCGCGAAGCGGGTACCGCTTCGCCGTTCCAGATGCCACCCAGGCTGGCGAGGCTGCCCAGGGTGCCCAGAGCCGGCTCGGCGCGCGGGGCGAACACGTCGACCCCGGCCGTATCGGTGCCATCCAACGACGGGCCCAGCACCGCGGCCGTCAGCCACGGCAGCGCGCCCAGCACCGCACAGCCCAAGGCCGCTGCCCCGCACCACCACCGCGGACGTCCCTGCCCCGGGACCGCCACACACACCAACGCCACAACCGCGGCCAGCAGCAACCCGGTCGGGGTCAACCCGGCCAGCGCGGTCCAGAACGCCAACCCCAACATGCCCCGCCACCCAGCATCCGAGCGCAGCTCCACCATGGCCGAGGCCACCCACGGCAGACATCCATAGCCGAGGAGCAGACTCCAATGGCCCTGCAGCAACCGCTCGCCGACATAGGGATTCCACACCGCCAGCGTGCAGGCCACGAAGCCGCCGGCCAGCCCCGCCTCGGGCAGCACCACGGCCGCCAGCCGCGCCGCTCCCCAGCCCGCCAGCCACAGCCCCAACACCAGCAGCGCCTTCACCAGCACACCGCCGTCGACAGCGCGAGAGGCCAGCGCCAGCGCGAAATCCTGCGGCGTCGCGCGCGGGGCCGCGGTCAACCCCAGCGCGGCGTCGGACAGATACGACCGCGGCGTGGACACCGCGTCGCGCAGCAGCAGGTAGCCGGGTCCCAGCAACGGCGCGGCCACCAACAGCGCCAGCAGC
The DNA here is from genome assembly GCF_059813095.1 of Mycobacterium sp. NGS22. Taxonomy (NCBI): domain Bacteria; kingdom Bacillati; phylum Actinomycetota; class Actinomycetes; order Mycobacteriales; family Mycobacteriaceae; genus Mycobacterium; species Mycobacterium sp. NGS22. Next base: position 108,930 of record NZ_JCALDY010000009.1, on the reverse strand, counting down.
AACGCATACGCCGGCCGGGCCCAGCCGGCCCGCACGGCGATTAGCCCCGTTCGGTCGGGCCCGGCGGTGGCGGCTCGGGTGGTCCCGGCTCGGTCGGGGCCGACGCACCCGCATCCAGCTGGGGCGGATCCGGCGGCGGCTCACCGGGCGGATCCGGCCGCTGAGCGGGAATCTTCTCCGTCACCGCTTCCGCCCCGGGCACCGGCGGCTCGAGGCCGACCCGACGCAGGAAGTCGGTGTCGTCGCGGTCCAGGCCCGGATCGGTCAGGGCGCTCTCGGTGCGCAGGCTGAACGAAGCCAGCACCCCGCCGCCGATCAGCGCGATCAACCCGGTCGCGGTGAGCGTGATCGGCAGCACCCGTGACCACAACGCCAGCCGGTCGCGCTCGTCACGGGCCGAGTTGACCTGCGATTCGACTGTCTCCGGGGTCGAGGTCACCTTGTAGTCCACCAGCGTCACCTCGGGCTTGAGCCCGTCGCGGGCGTAGTAGTGGTGGGCCTGGTCGCTCTGCTTGACGATCGTGCCGGTGACCGGATCCACCCAGAAGACTCGCTTGGCGGTGTAGTAGCGGGTCATGGTGATCTGCTCGGCCGGGTCCCCGGGCACACCCCACATGCCGGCGCTGGTGGTGATCTTGCGGTCCTCTTCGCCGGCATACAGCGACGGGTAGGTGACCGGAGCCACCGGCTTGCCTTCGGAGTTGACCCCGACGGTCTGCGTGAAGCGGTAGGTCGTCAGACCGTTGACGTCCTCTTCGCCGTCGTAGTTGGCGTCGAACGCCTTCTGTGCGATCGGGTCGAAGTACGGGTAGGTCTTGCGCTCGGTGTTGAACGGGAATCGGTACGACAGGCCCTCGTGGCGCAGCGGGATCGGTGTCGGCGGGCTCTCGTCGCCGAATCCGCGCGGTTTCTGCACCGAGCCGCCCGGATGCGTATCGTCGGCGACCGCGACGGCGCTCTTACGGTTCAACGTCACGTTGTCGACGATGGCCAGCAGCAAACCGCTGTCCTTCTGCTTGTCGCTGCGCCGCAGCGACGACCCGACCTGCAGGGTGACCACCTGCGCGTTGGCCGGCAGCTCGACACTGACCTGCTGCTGGGACACCAGCGGCACGTTCTGGTTGACCACGACGCGCTCACCGGACAGCGACGCCGCGTCCAGCGCGGTTCCGTTGCCTTCACTGATCAGCGTCGCGTCGATGTTGAGCGGAATCTTCTCGATCCTGCTGCTGGTGTAGGTCGACAGCAGCAGCGCCGCGATCAGCAGCGCGGCTCCGAGTCCGATGGTGCCGCAAGCGGCGATACGCAACATGACTGCTCGATTCACGTTGCAGTGACCTCCTATAGGTCCAAGGATTCGCAACCAGTGCGGCAGACTTGATTGACCCTAACAGCAGCGGTTAAGGGACAACCGGACCGAAGGCAGACTGTGACCGTGACCGATGCCCAACAGGTCGGCGGCACCCGCAGTTTCCTGCCCGCCGTCGAAGGCATGCGCGCCTGCGCGGCCATGGGCGTGGTGGTCACGCACGTCGCCTTCCAGACCGGGCACTCCAGCGGGGTGGACGGCCGGTTGTTCGGGCGGTTCGATCTGGCCGTCGCGGTGTTCTTCGCGCTGTCGGGGTTCCTGCTGTGGCGCGGGCACGCGGCGGCGGCGCGCAACCTCAAACCGCGCCCGCGCACCGGTCACTATCTGCGGTCGCGGGTGGTCCGCATCATGCCGGCCTATCTGGTGGCGGTGGTGGTGATCCTGACCCTGCTGCCGGACTCCAATCACGCCAACTTGACCGTGTGGCTGGCCAACCTGACGCTGACCCAGATCTACGTGCCGCTGACGCTGACCGGCGGGCTCACCCAAATGTGGAGCCTGTCGGTCGAGGTCGGCTTCTATCTGGCTCTGCCGGCTCTGGCGTTGTTGGCGCGCCGGCTTCCGGTCGCCGCGCGGGTGCCGGCGATCACGGCGGTAGGCGTGCTCAGTTTGGCGTGGGGGTGGTTGCCGCTGGACGCGCTCGGACGGGGCCCGGGCGCCAATCCGCTGAACTGGCCGCCGGCGTTCTTCTCCTGGTTCGCCGCGGGCATGGTGCTGGCCGAGTTGGTGCACAGCCCCATCGGTCGGGTGCACCGGCTGGCCCGCCGCCGGGTGCTGATGGCGGTGCTCGCGGTGGGCGCCTACCTGGTGGCTGCCTCGCCGCTGGCCGGCCCGGCGGGCCTGGTGACCAGCACCGCGTCACAGTTCTCGGTGAAGACAGCGATGGGCGCGGTGGTGGCGTTCGCGCTGGTGGCGCCGCTGGTCCTGGACCGTCCCGACACCCCGCACCGGCTGCTGGGCAGCACGCTGATGGTCACGCTGGGCCGCTGGTCGTACGGGTTGTTCATCTGGCACCTGGCCGCGCTGGACATGGTGTTTCCGGTGATCGGCGCCTTCGCGTTCGACGGGCGGATGCCGACGGTGCTGACGCTGACGCTGGTGTTCGGCTTCGCGATCGCGGCGGTGAGCTACGCGCTGGTCGAGTCGCCATGCCGGGAAGCGTTGCGCCGCTGGGAGAAACGCGCGAAACCGGGGGAGCCGCAAGACCGCGAGGCGGACGCGATCGCGCCCTAGCTGTGAAGAACACCTAGCCACACCCGGCGCCGAGCGCGCTCATATGTACGCCGCAACGCGGCTTTCGGCGTACATATGAGGACTCTCGCGTCCCCCTACGCGGCGGGGGACACGTTGATCACCAACGCGGTGATGTTGTCCGGCCCGCCGCCTTCCCGTGCCGCGGCGATCAACGCCGCGCAGGCGTAACCGGGAGCGGGGTTTTCGTCCAGGATCCGGCCCAGCTCCGGCTCCTTGACGACGCCGTGCAACCCGTCGCTGCACAGCAGGATCCGGTCCCCGGCCCGCAGTTCCAGAGCGCTGGAATCCGCCCGCGCCGGTGGCTTCATCCCCATGTACTTGGTCACCACGCTGCGCGCCTTGTGCCGCCCGGTGTCCGCGGCGTCGACCTGGTGCGCGTCAACCAGCGCCTGAACCAGGGTGTGGTCGCGGGTGAGCCGTTGCAGTTGGCCGTCGCGTCGCAGGTAGGCGCGGCTGTCGCCGAGGTGTGCCACCAGCGCGCGCGGACCCGCGATCACCACGGTCACCAGCGTGCTGTTGGCGCCCTGGTAGCGCGCGTCGGCCTGCGACTTGGCGTGCAGGTGATCGGAGAGCTCGGAGACAGCGCGCCCCAGCCGCTCCGGAGCATCCGGCTCGTCGCGCTGATCCAGCGGAATGTGGTGGGAGACGTAGTTGGGCAGTACGTCGACCATCGTCTGGGCGGCCAGCGCGCCGTCGCGGCTGCCGCCCACGCCGTCGGCCACCATGAACAGGAACTGGTCGGCATCGGCCCCCCAGCGGTCCTGGTTGTTGCTTCGTTCGCAACCGACGTCGCTGAGCGCGGAGTATTCCAGGGCAAACATGGTCTAAGTCTGCAACCGCGCGACCACGACGTCACGTACCGCCGTGCGACGCGCCTTGCCCGCGTCGTCGCGCAACGGCGTGTCGACGAACTCCACGGTGCGCGGCACCTTGTAATGGGCGAGCCGTTCGCCGACGAACGACTGCACACCCGCCTCGTCCAGACCCGAACCGGGCACGGTGTGCACCAGCGCGTAGGGCACCTGTCCCAGATCCTCGTCGGGAACGCCGACGACCAAGCAGGACAACACATCCGGGTGGGCGGACAGCGCGTTCTCGATCTCGGCCGGGTAGACGTTGCGGCCGCCGACGGTGAACATGTCGACCCGCCGATCGGACAGGTACAGGAAGCCATCGGCGTCGAAATAACCCAGGTCGCCCAGCGAATCCCAGCCGTCGCGGCTCTTGGCCCGGACGCCGACGTAGCGGTAGGTGGCGGCGCTGCCCGGGTTGGGCCGCATGTAAATCTCGCCGATCACCCCGGGCGGGCACGGGTTGCCGTCGTCGTCGAGCACCTTCATCTGCCCGGTGACCACCTGCCCGACCGAACCCGGGTGGGCCAGCCACTGCTCGCCGTTGATGAACGTCAGCGCCTGCAGTTCGGTGCCGCCGTAGAGCTCCCACAGCGCCTCGGGTCCCAGCAGCTTGATCCAGGCTTCCTTGACCGCCGGCGGGCACGGGGCGCCGACGTGCCAGAACCGCCGGATCGAGGACAGGTCGTAGGCGTCCGGGTCGGCGTTGTAGACCGGAAGCGCCCGCTGCATGATCGTGGGCACCGCGGTGACGAACGTGACCCGGTACTCGGCGATGAGCCGCAGGAATTCGTGCGGATCGAACCGCGGCAGCAGCACCAGGTGGTGGCCCATCAGCAGCGCGATGGTCGCGGTGCTGAACCCGGTGTTGTGGCTGAGCGGCACCGGCACCAGGTTGACGTCGCCCTCCTGCGCGCCCAGCGGATGGCCGATCGCCGGCGGGATCCGGCTGTCGCCGCCGGCTTCGATCAGCTTGGGCCGTCCGGTGCTGCCGCCCGAAGCCAACGACTTCCAGCACGGCGACACCGCTTCGGGCAACGGCTCGTCGGAGAATCCGTCGGGTAGGAAACCGGTTGGCACGCCTGGAATCCGGCCGCCGGGGTCGTCCCGGCCGATCAGCAGCGCCCGCGGCTTGAGCGCCAGCAGACCTTCGAACTCCGCGTCCGGCATCCGCGGCGACAGCGGCTGCGGGACGGCACCCAACTTCCAGCACGCCACCGTCGCTTGCACCCACTCGATCGAGTTGGGCAACACGATGCTGACGTAGTCGCCGACGCCGACGCCGCGTTCGGCATAGGCGCGGGCCAGCCGGTTGGTCGACGTGTCGAGTTCGGCGCGGGTGATGGTGTGCCCGTCGCAGCTGACGGCGGGCGCATCGGGGGCGAGCGCGGCCAGCCCGGAGAGCTGGGTTCCGATCGGTGGGACGCTCACTGATAGGCGCCCTGCCGGTCGAAGATTTTGCGCGGGTTGTCGACGAGCATGGTGCGCAGCTGCTCGTCGGTGACGCCGCGCTCTTTCAGCGCCGGGATGACGTCGTTGTGGATGTGCAGGTAATGCCAGTTCGGGGCGGCGACGGCGAGCATGTCCTCGGGCAGCGCGTCGAAGTAACAGTTGGCGTCGTGCGAGAGCACCATCTTGTCGGCGTGCCCGCGCTCGCACATCTTGGCGACGATGTCGACGCGCTCCTCGAACGGCAGGATGACGTCGATGCCGAATCGGTCCATGCCCAGGTAGGAGCCGGCGGAAATGAGCTCTTCGAGGTAGCCGACGTCGGTGCTGTCCCCGGAGTGCCCGATGACCACCCGGCTCAGGTCCACGCCTTCCTCTTCGAAGATGCGTTGCTGTTCCAGCCCGCGCCGTAATCCGGCGTGGGTGTGGGTGGAGATCGGCACCCCGGTGTGCTTGTGCGCCTGGGCAACCGCGCGCAGCACCCGCTCCACCCCGGGGGTGATGCCGGGTTCGTCGGTGGCGCACTTGAGGATTCCGGCCTTGATGCCGGTGTCGGCGATGCCCTGCTCGATGTCGCGGACGAACATGTCCACCAGCACGTCCGGGCCGTCCAGCAGCGTGCCCGGGCCGGTGTAGTGAAAGCGCAGCGGCAGGTCGTTATAGGTGTAGAACCCGGTCGCGACGACGATGTTGAGCTCGGTCTGTGCGGCGACGCGGGCGATGCGCGGGATGTAGCGGCCCAGCCCGATCACGGTCAGGTCGACGATGGTGTCCACGCCGCGGGACTTGAGTTCGTTGAGCCGGGTGACGGCGTCGGCCACCCGCTGGTCTTCGTCGCCCCAGGCTTCGGGATAGTTCAGCGCGATCTCGGTGGTCATGATGAACACGTGCTCGTGCATGAGCGTGACGCCGAGGTCGCCGGTGTCGATGGCGCCGCGGGCGGTATTGAGTGCTGACACGTCACTGATGCTAGGTCGCCAAGCCGGTCCGCCGACAGAGGCGTTTGCAGTACGGTGCGCTCATGCTGCTCAACCCCAATAACCTGCAACGCAAGTACCCGGACGCCCGCTCGGGCGAGATCATGCAGGCCACGGTGGACTTCTTCGAGAACCGCGGCAAGGCGAAGCTCAAGCACGACGACCACGAACGTGCCTGGTACTCCGAGTTTCTCGACCACATCGCCCGCGAGCGCATCTTTGCCTCCCTGCTGACCCCGTCCGAATACGGCGCGGACGACTGCCGTTGGGACACCTACCGGATCAGCGAGTTCGCCGAGATCATCGGCTTCTACGGGTTGAGCTACTGGTACCCGTTCCAGGTGACGGCGCTCGGTCTGGGCCCGATCTGGATGAGCGACAACGAGGACGCCAAGCGCAAGGCCGCGGCGCAGCTGGAGCAGGGTGAGGTGTTCGCGTTCGGCCTGTCCGAGCAGACCCACGGCGCCGACGTCTATCAGACCGACATGATCCTCACCGAGGCCGAACACGGCTGGGTCGCCAACGGCGAGAAGTACTACATCGGCAACGCCAATGTGGCCCGGATGGTCTCCACCTTCGGCAAGATCGACAAGACCGACGAGTACGTCTTCTTCGCCGCCGACTCCCAGCACGACCGGTACGAATGCAAGAAGAACGTCGTCAACTCGCAGAACTACGTCGCCAACTACGCGCTGCGCGACTACCCGGTCACCGAAGCCGACCTGCTGCACCGCGGCATGGGCGCGTTCCACGCCGCGCTGAACACCGTCAACGTCTGCAAGTACAACCTGGGCTGGGGCGCGATCGGCATGTGCACCCACGCCTTCTACGAATCCATCACCCACGCCGCCAACCGGCACCTGTACGGCACGGTCGTCACCGACTTCAGCCATGTGCGACGGCTGCTCACCGACTCCTACGTCCGGCTGGTCGCGATGCGGCTTGTCGCCACCCGCGCCAGCGACTACATGCGCAGCGCCTCGGCCGAGGACCGCCGCTATCTGCTGTACAGCCCGCTGGTCAAGGCCAAGGTCACCGGTGAGGGCGAGCGGGTGATCACCGCACTGTGGGACGTGATCGCGGCCAAGGGTGTGGAGAAGGACACCTTCTTCGAGACCGTGGCCCGCGAGATCGGCCTGCTGCCCCGGCTGGAGGGCACCGTCCACATCAACATCGGGCTGCTGGCCAAGTTCATGCCCAACTTCCTGTTCGCCCCCGACGCCGCGCTGCCGTTGATCGGTAGGCGTGACGACGACGCGGATGACACGTTCCTGTTCAACCAGGGACCCACCGGGGGTCTGGGCAAGGTGCGCTTCCACGACTGGCGAGCGTCATTTGCCAGCTACGCCCACTTACCGAACGTCGCGCGCGCGTTATGACCAGGTCTGGACCCAGCACGTCCTGCCGCTTAACGGCGCGTACCAAATGCGCCCCTGACGCCGACCGTACCCCTTGACTGTGAACTGGCTCACAGTAAAATGACCAGTGGTCATATCAACAAGGGGGATGCATGCCGACCGTTACCTGGGCTCGTGTCGACCCGGCTCGTCGAGCGGCCGTCATCGAGGCTGCCGAGGCCGAGTTCGGCGCGCACGGCTTCTCCAACGGCAGCCTGAATGTCATCGCCCGTCGCGCCGGGGTCGCCAAGGGCAGCCTGTTCCAGTATTTCGCCGACAAGCGCGACCTCTACGCGTTCATCGCCGACGTCGCCAGCCAGCGGGTGCGAACCTACGTCGAGTTGGTCATCCGCGAACTCGACCCCAGTCGGCCTTTCTTCGACTTTCTCACCGACCTGCTCGACGCCTGGGTGGCCTATTACGCCGAGCATCCCCGGGAGCGTTCGTTGCACGCCGCCGCGACCCTGGAGGTCGACGCCGACGCCCGCGTCAGCGTGCAGAAGGTGCTGCACCGCCACTACCTGGAAGTGCTGCGTCCGCTGGTCTCCGAGGCGCACCGGCGGGGGGATCTGCGTGCGGACGCGGACACCGACGCGCTGTTGTCACTGCTGCTGATGATCTTCCCGCACCTGGCGCTGGCCCCCTACATCCACGGCCTGGACCCGGTGCTCGGTCTCGACGAGCCATCGCCCGAACAGCCGGCGCTGGCGGTGCGCAGGTTGGTCGCGGTGCTGTCCGCGGCGTTCTCGCCCGTCCCAGCCCCGGCCCGATCAGAGGAGATTCCATGACACGCACACACTCCGGCTCGATGGTGGCGGGCGGTCTCAACTGGGACAGCCTGCCGCTCAAGCTGTTCGCCGGCGGCAACGCGAAATTCTGGAATCCGGCCGACATCGACTTCTCCCGCGACCGGGCCGACTGGGAGAAGTTGACCGACGACGAGCGCGACTACGCCACCCGGCTGTGCGCCCAGTTCATCGCGGGCGAGGAGGCGGTGACCGAGGACATCCAGCCGTTCATGGCGGCGATGCGCGCCGAGGGCCGGCTGGGCGACGAGATGTACCTGACCCAGTTCGCGTTCGAGGAAGCCAAGCACGTCCAGGTGTTCCGGATGTGGCTCGACGCGGTCGGGATGACCGAGGATCTGCACCCGTATCTGGACGGCCTGCCCACCTACCGGCAGATCTTCTACGACGTGCTGCCCGAGTGTCTGAACGCGCTGACCGACGACCCGTCGCCGGCGGCCCAGGTGCGGGCCTCGGTCACCTACAACCACATCGTCGAAGGCATGTTGGCGCTGACCGGCTACTACGCCTGGAACAAGATCTGCGTGGAACGCGGCATCCTGCCCGGGATGCAGGAGTTGGTGCGGCGCATCGGGGACGACGAACGACGCCACATGGCGTGGGGCACGTTCACCTGCCGCCGGCACGTGGCCGCCGACGACAGCAACTGGAGTGTTTTCGAAGCGCGGATGAACGAGCTGATCCCGATGGCGCTGCGGCTCACCGAGGAGGGTTTCGCCCTCTACGGTGACCCTCCGCCGTTCGATCTGTCGCCCGAGGACATGTTGGCGTACTCCACCGACAAGGGCATGCGCCGGTTCGGCACCATCAGCAGCGCCCGCGGCCGCCCGATCGGCGAGATCGACCTGGACTACTCGCCCGTGCAGCTCGAGGACGACTTCGCCGACGAGGACGAGCGCGCGCTGGCCGCGGTCTGATCCCCTAGTACCGCGTACCGCGTACCGCGTACCGCGAACCGCGAACCGCCTACCGCGAGCAGACGCAGAATCGCATAAAAACGCGAGTTCGCGTGCGATTCTGCGTCTGCTCGCGCCGAGGGCCTCAGCCCACCCACACCGTCTTGGCGTTGACGAACTCGCGGATGCCCAGCCCGGCCAGCTCGCGGCCATACCCGGACCGCTTGATGCCGCCGAAGCCGAGTTCGGGGTAGGACACCGTCATGCCGTTGATGAACACCTGGCCGGCCTCGATCTCGTCGACGAAGCGCTGCTGCTCGGCTTCGTCGTTGGTCCAGGCGTTGGATCCGAGCCCGAAGCTGGTGGCGTTGGCGATCTCGATCGCCTCGTCGATGTCGGCGGCGCGGTACACCGAGGCCACCGGGCCGAACACCTCCTCTTTGTACAGCGGCATGTCCTTGCTGATGTCGGTGATGACCGTCGGCGGGTAGAACCAGCCCGGACGGTCGGGGCGTTCTCCGCCGCACCGGACCTTCGCACCTGCCTTGACCGCGTCCTCGACCTGCTGGGCGATCTCGTCGCGGCCGGACTCGGTGGCCAACGGACCCACGTCGGTGTCCGGATCGGTGGGGTCGCCGACCTTGAGCGCCTGCATCTGTTCGACGAACTTGTCCACGAACGAGTCGTAGATGTCGGTGTGAATGATGAAACGCTTTGCGGCGATGCAGGATTGGCCGTTGTTCTGGACGCGGGCCTTGACCGCGGTGGTGACGGCCTCGTCCAGCTCCGCGGACGGCATCACGATGAACGGGTCGCTGCCCCCGAGTTCGAGCACGGTCGGCTTGATCTCGTCACCGCAGATGGCGGCGACGGACTGCCCGGCCGGTTCGCTGCCGGTCAGGGTGGCGGCCGCGACGCGCGGATCGCGCAGGATGCGCTCGATCGCACCCGACGGGACGAGCAACGTCTGGAAACAGCCGTCCGGGAAACCGCCGCGGGAGATGACGTCGGCCAGATACAGCGCGGACTGCGGCACGTTCGAGGCGTGCTTGAGGATCCCGACGTTTCCCGCCATCAACGCCGGCGCGGCGAAGCGGACGGCCTGCCAGAGCGGAAAGTTCCACGGCATGATGGCCAGCACCACGCCGAGCGGTTGATAGCGGACGTAGGCCTGCTTCGCGCCGACCTTCGAGGCTTCGGCCGGCTCGTCGGCGAGCAACCTTTCGGCGTTGTCGGCGTAGTAGCGAAAACCCTTGGCGCACTTCAACGTTTCGGCTTTGGCCGAGGACAGCGTCTTACCCATCTCCTGGGTCATCATCGCCGCGACGTCGTCGGCCTCCTTCTCCAGCAGGTCGGCGGTGGCGTTCGCCCATTCGGCGCGCTGCGCGAAGGTGGTGGAGTGCCGGTAGTCGAGGAAGCGCTCGTACGCGCGGGCGATCGCTGCGTCGACGTCGTCGTCGGTGGCCGGGTCGAAGGTCTTGACTGTCTCCCCGGTGGCCGGGTTGATGGTGGCGATAGGCACGCTGAATCCTTCGTCTGGTGGGTACAAGAAACCTGTCCTATATCTAGCCTGCCACTAACAGTGGCGAAGTGGAGTCGGGGAGGTCCAGCGGATGAGCACAGCGGCTGAGCTGATCGTGAAGTGCCTGGAGAACGAGGGAGTCCAGTTCGTCTTCGGGATACCGGGGGAGGAGAACATCCGTCTCATCCAGGCGCTGGCCGCGTCGGACATCCGCTACGTGCTGACCCGGCACGAGCAGGCCGCGGCGTTCATGGCCGAGATGTACGGCCGCGTCACGGGTCGCGCCGGGGTGGTGTCCGCGACGCTGGGGCCGGGGGCGATCAACATGCAGCTCGGCGTCGCCGACGCCACCACCAACAGCACCCCGGTGGTCGCGATCTCGGCGCAGGTCGGCCAGGATCGCGAGTACAAGGAGTCGCACCAGTACGTGGACCTGGTGTCGATGTACGCGCCGATCACCCGGTGGGCTGCCGACATCCCGACCGCGCGCGCCATCCCGGAGATGGTCCGTAAGGCGTTCAAGACCGCCGAGACCGAACGCCCGGCCGCGGTCTACCTGGCGGTGCCCGAACACATCGACCAGGACGAGGACGACTACGACCTGACGCCGTTGCCGCGCAGGGTCGTTCGCGCCGACGCGCCGGCGCCGCGGCAGATCGCCCGCGCGGTGGACATCCTGCGCAACGCGCAGCGTCCGGCGGTACTCGCCGGGCATGGCGCCGCCCGCAGCGACGCCACCGAGGCGCTGGTCCGCTTCTCGGAAAAGACTGGCATCAAGGTGGCCAACACCTTCCACGGCAAGGGCGTGATGCCCGACGATCACTCCAACAGCATCGGCACGCTGGGCTTCATGACGCACGACTACGTCAACTTCGGATTCGACAACGCCGACGTCGTCATCGCAGTCGGATACGAACTGCAGGAGTTCGATCCGTCCCGCATCAATCCCAAGGGCGACAAGAAGATTCTGCACGTCCACCGGTTCCCGGCCGAGGTCGACGCGAACTACACCGTCGAGGTGGGGATCATCGGCGACATCACCGACTCGCTGAACGAACTCACCGATGCCCTGGACGGGAAGCGCTTCGACGACAACGAGGTTCCCGGGTCCGGACTGCTGGAAGAGGAATTCGCTCGCGGGCAACAGGATTCGCGTTTCCCGGTGACGCCGCAGCGGCTGGTCGCCGATACCCGGGAGGCGCTGGGGCGCGACGACGTGGTGCTGGTGGACACCGGAGCCACCAAGATGTGGATGGCACGCCTGTATCCGACCTACGAACGCAACACCTGCCTGATCTCGAACGGCTTGTCCACCATGGGTTTTGCGCTGCCCGGGGCGCTGGGGGTGAAGCTCGCCCGGCCCGACGCGAAGGTGCTGGCGGTGGTCGGCGACGGTGCGTTCCTGATGAATTCGCAGGAGATCGAAACCGCGGTGCGGGAGAAGATTCCGCTGGTGGTGTTGATCTGGGACGACGGCGGCTACGGGCTGATCGAGTGGAAGATGGACCTCGAGCTCGGTGAGCACCACCACGTCTCATTCGGCAACCCGGACGTGGTGCGCTACGCGGAAAGCTTCGGCGCCAAGGGATATCGGATCGAAAGCGCCGAGGATCTGCTGCCAACGCTGCGGACGGCGCTGGATGACGACGGCGTGTCCATCATTTCCTGTCCGGTGGACTATTCGGAGAACCTGCGGCTCACCGACCGGCTCGGGGAGCTGGACGAGACGCTGTAGCGCTCGCCGGATGTGGACTTATCCACAGTTGAATGTTTGTGCACAGGTGCGTCTTTGGGTTCGGATTGGTGTCGGTGTGCTTCGTAGAACCGGGGCATGTTGCGTCCTGAGAGTTGGACTGGACTAGCGGGTGGAAGTCCCATCCCGGTAGGTACCGGAGCGCCGGGTAGCAGGCCCCCCGGTTCGTCGCCGAGAGGTGGCGGGCTGAGCGGGATGTCAAGAGCCTCTTCGGAGGGAGCAAGTGCGTGGGCCGTAGCGTGAAGCGAACGTTGCAGCATCGTCAGATCTACAACGGGAGAGCCGAGCCGCTCATGTCACGGCAAAGGCCATGTCCGGCGAGCCGTGGTCCGGGGTTAGTTCGTCGGGTCTTTCAAGGGTATGGGCGGCGGCACGCGCACACAGTCTGGTTCGAAACAGGAGAGACCCGTCTGCCTGGCCTGCGTCGGGCAAAGACCAAGGGTTATAAGCCGATGATGAAAAGCCTTGGAGGACTGGGCGAGTTGGTGCGCTACGCCGATGACGGTGTGGTGTTGTGCCGCAGCGCGGCACAGGCCGAGCACGCTTTGGCGGCGGTGGGAGAAATCCTGGCGTCGTTGAGGTTGCGGCTGCGTCCGGACAAGACGAAGGTGGTCGACCTGCGCGAGGGACGTGAGGGCCTGGATTTTCTGGGCTGTCATTTCCGGGCGCGCATGTCAGGGCGACTGTGGCAGCAGAAGCGGATCATCCGCTACTACTTGCACCGCTGGCCCAGCCAAACGGCCATGTCCCGGTTGCGAGACAAGGCTCGTGACCGCACCGGGCGCAACCGGGTCGGAGCAGACATTCGCGACGTGATCGCGGAACTGACTCCGATTCTGCGGGGCTGGGGCAACTACTTTCGCACCGGCAACGCCGCCGACAAGTTCACCCAGATCGACCGGTACGTGGTGTGGCGATTGTTTCGCTTGATGGTCAAGAAGCCGGGCCGTAACCTGCGTGCTGGACACGTCGATCAGTGGACCGAGGAGTGGTTTAACGGGCACGGCTTGCACCGGCTCCGCGGCACCATCCGCTACCCGAAGGCCGTGTGACCATGTCCAGAAGATTATCGGTGAGCCGTGTGCGGGAAAACCGCACGCACGGATTGAAAGGGGGATGGGGAAACGGATCCGCACAGCGGACACCGCGCCCCTGACTGCTAATGACATCAAGTTCGTTTGAGGAGATCGCCGAGGTTCTCGACGGGCTCGAATCTTACGCGGATCGTCTGTGTGAGTTGGCCTTTGATGTGCCGGGTACCCCAGCAGTTGCTGGCCTACCGGAAACGCGTGCAGCGGGTGGCGCGCAGCTAAGCTCTACAGAAGGCTGGTTTTAATGAGCGGCGAGGTACCTGCTCAGCCACAGCGCCATTGGTGGCGCCGACAGGCCATCGTCATCACGGCTGTTTTCCTGTCGGTGGTTGGCATCGCCGTCGCTTACGTCATCCTCAAGCTAAGCGATCCGCACATCATGCCATCCAATTCCCACATGACATCATCCACCAGCAGCACCCAGCACCACGGACAGACATACCGCGCCCAAGTCACGCTCACGTTCACCGGACTCAACGACCCAGCGGGTATAGCGGTGGACACAGCCGGCCACCTCTACGTGGCTGATATCTTCAACGATCGGGTGCTGAAGCTGGCCGCCGACCCGGAAACCTCGATCGTGATGCCGTTCACCGGCCTCCACTACCCCGGACGAGTGGCGGTTGACTCGGCGGGCAACTTCTACGTTATCGACGGCGAATTCGACCACCGTCGGGTGGTAAAACTAACGGCGGGCTCGGAAACCCCGACCGTCCTGCCCTTCACTGGCCTCGGCAACGTACAGAGCATGGCAGTGGGCAGCGCCGGTGATCTCTACATCTCCGACATGGACAACGAACGGGTGCTGAAACTCGCGGCGGGCTCGGGCACCCCGACAGTCCTGCCGTTCAGTGACGTCGAATACCCACGGGGTGTAGCAGTGGACACCTCTGGCAACGTCTACCTCGTCGACGCAACCAACCGCTCTCGGGTGCTGAAGCTGGCGGCGGGCTCAAGCACCCCAACTGTGCTGCCGTTTCCCAACCTAAGAAGCTCCATGGGTGTGGCCGTGGATGCCGCCGGTGACGTCTACGTCGCCGATGAGTTCAACGATCGGGTGCTGAAGCTGGCGGCGGGCTCGGGCACTCCAACCGTATTGCCGTTCACCGGTCTCCACCTCCCGACCCATGTGGCGGTGGACACTACTGGCAACGTCTACGTCACGGATTCGGTTGTCAGCCAGGACATTAATGCGAAGCGTGTGTTGAAGCTGGCGGTGCAGTAATTAACAGTGTTGGCGTTTAGAACGTGTTTCAGCGGTTCATGCCCAACCCCGGCACCAACTGCCTCCACTATGGTTCTCGACGAGTTCGGTGCCGGTCCCAGTTTGCCCATGCTGCCCGAAACCTGGCAGCACGAGAACCGTCGGTAGTTTGCGTGACCTACGGAAAGGAGTTGTGCTGGTGAATTTTTCGGTGTTGGCACCGGAGATCAACTCGGCGCTGATGTACGCGGGGGGCGAGTTCCGGACCGATGGCCTCAGCTGCGGTGGCCTGGGACGGGCTGGCCAGCGAATTAGACTCGGCCCGCAACCGCTTTCGGCGCGGTGACCGCGACATTGACCAGCCAGGCGTGGCAAGGACGGCCGCGATGGCGATGACGAATGTGGCGGCCCCGTATGCCGCCTGGCTGAGCGCTGCGGCGGCCCGCGCCGAGAGGACGGCCGCCCATGTGCGTGCGGTCGTGTCGGTGTTCGAAGCCGCGCATGGTGCCACTATTCACCCTCTGGAGGGGGCGGCCAACCGTAATGCGTTCGTACAGTTGGTGCGTTCGAACTGGTTTGGGCTCAACGCCCCCGCGATCGCCGCCGCCGAGGGTCTCTACAAACAGATGTGGGCCGCCGAGGTGGCGGCAATGGCCGGCTATTACAGCGGGGTGTCCGCAATCGCTGCGCAGCTGTCGTCGTGGCAGCAACTGCCGGCTGCTGCCGCCCAGGCGATCGCGGCCGAAACCGGCCTGAACCTGAATACCGGGGGCGGCGATCGCGGAAATCTCAACCTGGGGCCGGGAAACCGCGGGGACGCCAACCTGGGGATGGGCAATACCGGCAACAGCAACGTGAGTTCGGGCAACCGCGGCGACACCAACTTCGGCAGCGGTAACACCGGCAACAACAACGTCGGGTCGGGCAACACCGGCAGCACCAACATCGGCTCGGGCAACACCGGCAGTCAGAACTTCGGCTCGGGCAACACCGGCGACCTGAACTTCGGCTCCGGCAATCAGGGCAGCTCGAACTTGGGTAGCGGCAACATCGGCTACGCCAATCTGGGCAGCGGAAACACCGGCAGCGACAATCTCGGCAGCGGCAACATCGGCAGCGGCAACATCGGCAGCGGAAATTCCGGCGCCGGGGCATGCCGGGAAACAACAATGTCGGATTCGGCAACACCGGAAATGGCAACATCGGATTCGGCAACACCGGCAACAACAACTTCGGCATTGGGCTCACCGGCGACAACCAGGTGGGCATCGGCGCCCTGAACTCGGGGCTCGGCAACATCGGGTTGTTCAACTCCGGGACCAACAGCATCGGCTTCTTCAACTCCGGCACCGGCAACATCGGCGCCGGCAACTCCGGCATCGCAAACTTCGGCTTCGGAAACTTCGGCGACATCAACACCGGCTTTTTCGACGCGGGTGACGTCAACACCGGCATCGCGAACTCCAGTCCCCTGAACTTTGGCATGTTCAACTCCGGTGATGGCAGCAACGCCAGCAGCCTCAACTCCGGACTGGGGCACAACGCCGGCGATTTCAACTCCGGTGGCGGGCAGAATGTCGGCCAGTTCAACTCCGGAACGGCTACAACTTCGGTAGCTTCAACTCCGGCAACGGGTTCGGTGGTAACTCAGGCCTGTTCAATTCGGGCAACGTCAATACCGGTTTCGGCAATGCCGGCGACACCAACACCGGCGCGTTCAACTCCGGCAACCTCAACACCGGCTTCGGCGGCGCGGGTGACGTCGACGCCCCGAACTCGGGCTATGGAAACAGCGGCAAGGGCGCCTCGGGTTTCTTCAACGTCAGTAACGGAGGCCACACGTCCGGCGCCTACGACAACGTCAGCGGCGGCGGCGGAGGCGGAGGTGGCGGCGTCGGTAACGGTACGACCGCCGGCATCTACAACACCGGCGGCAAGGCCGGCAATGTCGGCATAGCCAACAGCGGACTGCAGAACGTCGGCTACCTCAATTACGGCTTTCCGAACACCGGTTTCGGTAATTCGGGCGGCAATTCGGTGGGTGACGGCAGCAGCGTGGGCATCAACGACACCGGACTGAAGAGTTCAGGCATTGCCAATCAGGGCGACTGGAGTTCAGGGGTTCAAGACGGCCGCCGGTCGTCCGGGCTTCTTCTTCTGAGTCAACTCCGCAGCGACATCGGCGGCACATAGCTCCCGATCAACGTCCGATGCCACCACGCGCGATCGCGCCGCAACTCAGCCGGCGTAGTGAACCGGTACACGTAAAGCTGCGCACGCACATACTGCGGCGGCGCATCCGGAAATGGGTTGTGCCGCAACAGCCGTAGCGTCGCAGCGTCATTGCGCAACAGCCGGTGCAAAAACGGCGTCATCCACGCCAGCGCGTAACCGGGCGAGATGGCGGCGAACCACATCAGCCAGTCCAGCCGCAGATGGTAAGGCGCGAATTGCCTTGGCAGCCGCCGCAGTCCGGTGGGCTTGCCCTTGAAGTCGTACTCGCGCCACACCGCATCGTCGGTGGGATCGGCAGAATCGGTGCCCTCGATCACCACCTCATGCCGGGTGCGGGAAATGCTGCCGAAGGCACCATAGGTATTACCCAGGTGAAATACGTTGAACGAGGCGTTCATCCGTTGCCGCGCCGACAGCATGTTGCGCGTCGGCCAATAACCCAAGACCACCATCGCCGCGGCAGCGACGATCACCACGGCAACAAACCACATCGGCGGCGTCGGCAAGTCGGGATGCTCGGGCACCGCGACCGCACTGAACGCCAACAGGATCGTCACCCAGTTGAGCCAGGCGAAGTTCCCCGACAGCACCAGCCACAATTGCGTCACGATGATGATCGCCGCGGCAATCCCGGCCACCGGCTGCGGCGCGAACAACCCGAACGGCACCACCAGCTGCGCAAAATGATTGCCCGCCACCTCGATCCGATGCAACGGTTTGGGCAGGTGATGGAAGAACCAGCTCAGCGGACCGGGCATCGGCTGCGTCTCGTGGTGGTAGTACAGGCACGTCAGATCCCGCCAGCAGCGGTCGCCGCGCATCTTGATCAAGCCGGCCCCGAACTCGACCCGGAACAACAGCCAGCGCGCCAGCAATAGCGTCAGCAGCGGCGGCGCCACCCGCTCGCCGCCGAGAAAGATCATCAGGAAGCCCGCCTCCAAAAGCAGCGACTCCCAACCGAACCCGTACCACGTCTGCCCGACGTTGACGATCGAAAGGTACAGCGCCCACAGCACGAGCCAGACCAGCATCCCGGCCCACAACGGCGCGACCCGCGTCACGCCGCAGACCACCGCCGCCGACAACACGGCGCCCGTCCAGCAGACGAACGCGAAAAGCCGGTCCGAGTAACGGAAGTGGAAGATGCTCGGCGCGCGCCAGAACGACCGTCCGGCCAGATATCGCGGCACCGGAAGCATGCCGTCTTCCCCGATGAGTGCCCGGAACTGTCGCGCCGCCGCCACAAAGGCGATCAGATAGATCAGCGCCACGCCACGCTGCAGCACCGTAGTGCCCAGCCAGTATTCGGGCGCCGAAAACCATCCCATGGCGGTATCCAGTCAACCAGCCCCGAACTACTCGTCGCCACCCTGTCGCAACACCACCACCGAAGCGGCCACCATGGCCAACGAAATCAGCGCCAGCAGTTGGACACCCGCGGAATGACCCGCGTACCCGTCCACCGAGCGCCACGGGTGCCGCGACAGCACGACCCCGGCCGCGATCAACCCACCGGCACTGAACGCCACGGTGAAGCGATCCCGCAACGCATACCGTGCGGCCAGCGCTGCTCCGAACACCACGACTCCCGCGACACCGGAGATCAACGCCCCGGCCCCTAGCACGGGAATCGCCGCCCATCGTCCAGGTGTCCACGGCACCGCGGCGGTATCCCCCGAATCGCCGCGCCGGCGCCAGAAAGCCAGCACGGCCAGCAGCGGCAGCAGAGCAAGGCCCCCGAAAAGTCCGGCGCGGTAGACGGTGTCGGCGGCAAAGGTCAGCGTGATGGTGCCGGCATCCCCCGCCGGCACCACCCAACCCTGCTGCCACCCGTTGACCGCTACCGGTGTCAGCCGCGCCCCGCTACCGTCCCGCGCCACCCAGCCGGGGTTGATGCTCTCCGGAATCACCAACACCCGAGACGTGCCCGACGCCGCCGCCCGCACCTCGCGCCGGGACGGACCCCAGTCCCCGACGGGAGCGAAAGCAACAGCGGCACCGGAAGTTTCGGGACTAATCGCCAACTGGGCGCCGTCGACGACGAACGCCGCGCCGGGACTGATCAGCAATTCCTGCTGTCCGGTTGGCAGTGCGATCGGCTCGGTCTCACACGGTTGCGCCACCACCGGCCGGCCGTCCAACAGCGCCCCCGCGGTGGTCCGGACGGAGGTGTGCACGAACCGGCCCGCCACCGCGATCACCGGCCCGTGCTCACAGTCGACGAAAACCTGCCGGTCCCGGTCCGGGGCGGCCGGTGCGATCGGCCGACCGTCGGTGCCCAACGCGACGATCTCGGCCAGCCCGGGGGGCTTGAGCTGGTCGAAGCCCAGCGCGTTGCGGTCGATGATGTCGTCCCAGTCGAGCAGGCTGACGGTGATGGTGTCGGTCACCTTCGGCTGCAACGACAGGTCACCACCGGCGAGCGCCCGCACCTGAGGGCCGTCACCCAGGTCGATGGCCACCAGCGTCGGATGCGCCGGCAGCACCGACCGGCTGGGGGTCAACCGCAGCCCGGCCACCTCGGTGGGCCGCGGCAGCGTCAAAGTGAGCGTCGGCGGCGTCTTGTGCTGCACCACCCGTTGCGGGGCCGTCCACGCGGTGCCCGGATCGCCGTCGGTGGCCGCGTACGCCGAGCCGAGGATCTCGACCACATCGGAATCGCCGCGGGCGCGGGCGGTGCCGGGTTCGGCGATCAGGTCGGCCAGCTTGGGACCCTGCCGCGGGCGCACCCACACCGTCGGCCGCACCGTAACCGGCCCCGGCACGGTCAGCGTGCGGCTCAGGTTGACCGGCTCCTCGGGCGTCAGCGCCATCGACGACGCGCACCGGACGTTGTCCGGCCCTGCCGCACACCCCGGCCGGCCCAGCAGCTCGGCGCCCAGGTCCCAGCCTGCAACCGCGGCACCCGGCGGCGGGCCGGGCACCGACACCGTGTGCCGCAACGTCACCGGATGGGCGAACCCGGACGCGTCGTACTGGGTGACGCTCAGGTCGGTGATGCCGAACTGGACGCCGGGTGAGCCGTCGTCGGTGGCGGCAGCGGTGATCTTCACCCACGGGGTTTCGCCGTACGGCAGCGCGGCGGTCAACGGTTCGCCGGCTTCGTCGAAGCGCAGCGTGGTGCTGCCGTTGGCGGTCTCGACCAGGATGCGTCGCACCTGGGCGCCGACGGCCGTCGCGCTGGGAGTCAGCGTGAGGACGGTATTGGTCACCGGATGGTCGAAGTCGACCCGCAGCCACTGCCCGACGGCGGCCTGCAGCGCGTTGGACACCCATGCGGTTGCCGGGTCGCCGTCGATCGCGGCGGCCGGTGCGGTGGCCGGTGCGACGTCGGGCAGCGCTGTGGCATCCGAGGACGAGCTGGACGCCGTGATGCGCCCGCCCGTCCAGGCTCCGTAGACCGTCTGCGCGCCCGGGACGGGGTAGTCGGGCACCCGGTTGTAAGTGTGCCGGGCGTCGTCGGGCGCGCGGATCGCCGACGAATGCAGATCCACTCGGCCGTAATCGGTTTCGCGGGCCAGCGGGGTGTCGGTGACGGTGACGAGCGGCGTCGGCAGGCCGGCGGCCTGAGCGTCCGCGGTCATCAGCACCGGCCCCAGCGGAGGCTGGCCGAGCAGGCGCCGCCGCTCGTCGAGGCGCAGCAGCACCTCCGGGCCGCCGTCGACGCGCGCGAGTCGGTCGGTGTCGACGAAGTAGGGCGCACCCGGCCCACCCAGCGCACCCGGATCGCCGCCGGAACCGACCCGGTAGATCTCCACCGCCGGATAGCGTGGCCGCAGCCCGCTGTCGTTGACGAAGCCGGCCAGTGTGCCCGGTCCCACCGGCGCCCCGAACTCGGCCACCTTGCCCAGTCCCGGCGATCCCGTGACGGCGCGATGCACCAGAATCGGTCGCGCCGACCGCGACGACTCCGGGTCCAGATCGTTGCGCACCACGACATACGAAATACCTTGGCGGGCAAGGGTATCGGCCAACCCTGCGGACGGGCGCCCAGCGGCGAACAAGCGTTGCACCGAGTCCAGCGCGCGGATGGTCTGCGGCGGCGTCAGCGGGATCGAGTCGCGCACCCCCCACGGACCCGAACTCAGCACCTGCAACGGCTCGTCGTGGCTGGTGCCCCACACCTGGGTCGCGAACGGTGCGCCGGGCACCACCAACGCCCGGCCGCCCGGGTGGCCGGCAAGCCAGTTGGCGGTCTGATGCCAGTAATCGGGTATCGCGCGGAACGTTCCCGGCGGGGTCAGCCGGCCGGTCCACGCCAGCGAGGTGCTCACCATCAGCGCGACGAGCGCCACGATCCCGACGGCGACCCGCCGGTCGCGCTCCGGGTGTGCGAACGCCCGCAGCCACACCGGCCTGGGCGCACTGCCCGGTAACGGGATCCGGCCCAGCAGGTGCGCGAAGCCCAGCACCAGCGGGACCCGGATCACCGGCCCCAATTTGTGCACGTTGCGCAGCAGCGTGCCGGCCGCGTCCAGGAACGCCTGTACCTGATGGGCGATCGGCGAGCCCAGCCCGCCGCTGTAGCCGATCGCCAGCAGCACCACCCCGACCAGCAACATCGTCACCAATCGGCCGCGCGCCGGCATCCCGGGCAGGGCCAACCCGGCCAGTCCGGCGGCCGCGACCAGACAGGTGCCGAGGATCGCCACGGTGCCGGTGACCAGCGGCGCGCCCGCCGTCGCGGTCGGCGCCACGAACGGCGTCCAGCTGTCGGTGCCGCGCAGCAACTCCACCAGCGACGACCATTGCGTGGTCACCCCGGAGGATTCGATGAAGTCCAAAAACGGCGGACTGACGTCACGCAACTGGCTGAGCGCCACCACCCACCACAGCACCGCCACGGCCACCGCCGCCAGCAACCAGCCGACGTAACGCCACCACCGCCGGTTCGGCCGGTGGCAGGCCAGCCAGATCAACGCCGGCAGGCAACCCGCGGCCGTCGCGATCGCGTTCACCGCGCCCATCAGCGCCACTGCCAGCCCGGCCTGACCGGCCAGCACCCGCGCCGATCGGCCGGGATCCGAACGCAGCGCCAGGATCGTCGGCAACAGCACCCACGGCGCCAGCATCATCGGCAACGTTTCCGACGAGATCGACCCGATCGTCGTCAGCACCCGCGGCGACAACGCGAAGGCGACCGCGCCCAGCACCCGCGACGACGGGCTACCGATGCCGAGCGCCTCGGCAACCCGCAGCAACCCCCAGAATCCGGCCGTCAACAGCAGCGCCCACCACAGCCGTTGGGTGACCCAACCGGGCACCCCCAGCAGATGCCCGGCCAAAAAGAAGCTGCCGTGCGGAAACAGGTAGCCGTAGGCCTGGTTCTGCGACTGCCCGAACGGCAGGTCGCTGTTCCACAGGTGGGTGGCGCGCGCCAGAAACCGCAGCGGGTTGGCGGTGAGATCGAGTTTGGTGTCGGGGGAGACCTGCCCGGGAGATTGGGCGAAGCTCAGGACGAGGGAGACGGCCCCGACGAGCAGCAGCCAAAGACGCGACAGGGCCGACTGGCCGGTCGCACCCTGACTAGCTGCGGTTGCCGTACTCGACCCGGTTGAGCACCGACGACGACGGATCGCCCCCGGGCAGTGGCGGCTTCGTGTCCTGCTGGACCATCAGCGTGATCCCGAAGATCGCGGCCGCACCGAGCAACAGACCCACCACCACACTTGCGGCGGCTGGCGCGACGATCCGGTTCATAGTGATCGAACCTAGCAGAACGGCCCGCGCCCCCCGCACCTCGCGGCGAAACGCCCCGTGACAGCATGTCCGGATGGCTTTTCCCCGTACTCTGGCCGTCCTTGCCACCGCGTCGATGCTGGTGGCGGCCTGCAGTGACAGCGGCACCAAACACGGGCCGGCATCGTCGACCAGCACTCCCAGCCCGGCGCCCACCAGCTCGACCCCGGCCGCGGCACCCGGCAACAAGCTGTGTGTCGATCCCCGCGAAGTGCCGGCGAAGATCACGAACCTGCGCGACAAGCTGGCCCAGTTGCTGATGGTCGGGGTCAAAGACGCGGCCGACGCCAAAGCCGTCGTCAGCCAGTTCCATGTCGGCGGCATCATCATCGACAGCGACACCGACCTGACCATGCTGCCCGGCCCGCTGACCGAGATCGCCAATGCCGCGGCGCCGCTGCCGCTGGCGGTCGGCGTCGACGAAGAAGGCGGCCGGGTGTCCCGGTTGCGCACGCTGCTGGACGGCAGGGGGCCCACGGCCAAGGAGATGGGCCAGACCATGACGCCGCAGCAGGTCCACGACCTGGCGCTGACCCGCGGCCGCAAGATGAAGGACCTGGGCATCACCGTCGACTTCGCCCCGGTGGTCGACGTCACCGAGGCCCCGGACGACACCGTGATCGGGGACCGCTCGTTCGGCTCGGACCCGGCAAAGGTGACCGAATGGGCCGGGCAGTACGCGCAGGGTCTGCGGGACGCGGGTTTGCTGCCGGTGCTCAAGCACTTCCCCGGGCACGGGCACGGTTCCGGGGATTCCCACACCGGCGGTGTCAGCACGCCGCCGCTGGGCGAGCTGATCGCCAACGACCTGTTGCCCTACCGGACGCTGCTGGACAAGAGCCCGGTGGCGGTGATGATCGGCCACATGCAGGTGCCGGGCCTGACCGGCACCGAGCCGGCCAGCCTGAGCCCGAAGGCCGTCGAATTACTGCGCACCGGAACCGGTTACGGCGGCCCGGCGTTCGACGGCCCGGTGTTCAGCGACGACCTGTCCAGTATGGCCGCCATTTCAGACCTGTTGCCGGTGACCGAGGCGGTGTTGAAGACGCTGCAGGCCGGCACCGACATCGCGCTGTGGATCACCACCAAGGAGGTGCAGGCCGTCCTGGACCGCCTCGAGCAGGCGGTGAACGCCGGTGACCTGCCGGTCCAACGGGTCGACGCATCCCTGATCCGGGTGGCCGCCATGAAGCGTGTCACCCCGACGTGCGGTCGTTAGCTCTAAAGTCGGAAGGACAGGCGAGAGAGGCGCAGGACCAATGGCCGGTGGCAGCAAACGGTTACCGCGTGCTGTGCGCGAGCAGCAGATGCTCGATGCTGCCGTCCAGATGTTCTCGGTCAACGGCTATCACGAGACCTCGATGGACACCATCGCCGCCGAGGCGCAGATCTCCAAGCCGATGCTGTATCTGTACTACGGCTCCAAGGAAGACCTGTTCGGCGCGTGCCTGAACCGGGAGATGGGCCGGTTCATCGACGCGCTGCGCGCCGACATCGACTTCACCCAGAGCCCAAAAGACCTGCTGCGCAACACTATCAGCTCGTTTCTGCGCTACATCGACGAGAACCGCGCCTCGTGGATCGTGATGTACACCCAGGCCACCAGCTCGCAGGCGTTCGCCCACACGGTGCGTGAGGGCCGCGAGCAGATCATCGAACTGGTCGGAGGTCTGGTGCGTGCCGGCACCCGTAGCCCCCGCACCGATTCCGAGATCGACGTCATGTCAGTCGCTTTGGTGGGGGCGGGGGAGGCGATCGCCAACCGGCTCAGCACCGGCGACATCGATGCCGACGCCGCGGCACAGCTGATGATCGACCTGTTCTGGGCGGGTCTGCGCGGGGCGCCCGCCGATCGTGACGTGGCGTCCAACACCGCGACGGGCTAGATCCCGGTGCCTCGCCGGAACCTCGAGTTCTTCTGCGCGACAGTCATTACCGGCCTGCTGGCCGGTCTTGCCGGATTGGCGACGACGGTCGTGCTGCGCTCCGTCGAACACCTCACCTATCACTACACTTTCGGCTCGCTGCTCGACGGCATCACCGCCAGCAGTCCCGTCCGCCGCGCGCTCGGGCCGATGGCCGGTGCCGCGCTAGCCGGCCTGGGCTGGTGGCTGCTGCGACGCCGGGCGGACGTGCCGCCGCTGGCCGGAACCATTGCGAACCGGCAGCCGATTCCACGGGCAGCCTGGAGCGTCGACGCGGTGCTGCAGGTGCTGCTCGTCGGATCCGGCGCGTCACTGGGACGCGAAGGTGCGCCGCGTCAATTCGCCGCTGCAGCAAGCGATTTCGGTACCGGATGGCTGCGGAGGCTGTCGCGCGACGACCGCGAGATCCTGCTGGCCTGCGCGGCCGGTGCCGGGCTGGCCGCGGTCTATGCCGTCCCGACTGCCGGCGCACTGTTCGCCCTGCGGATTTTGCTCAACACCTGGCGCCTGCGGGCGGTCGGTGCGGCGCTGATCACGTCCAGCCTGGCCGTCGCCGTCGCGTCGGTGATCACCCACGATCACCACGAGTTGCAGTGGCCCAGCGCCGAACAAACCCCTTTGCTCAGCGCGCACGGCCTGGCCCTCGCGCCGCTGGCGTTCGGGGTGGGGTGGGCGTTCAACAAGATCATCGCGGCCGCCCGGCCGGCCGAGCTGATGCGGTCCTGGGCGGTGATCCCGGCACTCGCCGCGGCCGGCCTGCTCACCGGCATCTGCTCGCACTGGTGGCCCGAACTGCCCGGCAACGGCAAGAGCGTGCTCACCGTCAGCCTGGCCGCCGGCATGACGCTCACCTCGGCGGCCGTGATTCTGGTGCTGAAGCCGCTGCTGACCGCGCTGTTCCTGCGGGCCGGCGGAGCGGGTGGTCTGCTCACGCCTTCGTTGGCAACCGGCGCCGCGGCCGGGTCGCTGTTGGTGCTGGCGCTCAACCAGGTGGCCGGTACCCATCTGCACGGAGCGGTGATCTCGCTGGCCGCGGCCGCCGGCGTGCTGGCGGTGACGCAGGGATCGCCGGTGTGGTCCGCGATCTTCGTCTGGGAACTGGCCCGGCCGCCGATCTGGATGCTGGTGGTCTTCGCGGTCACCGCCGTCGGCGCGCACGAGATCAAGACACTCGTCCTCGGACGCCGCCCGCCGGCCCACGACCACCGGGCTGGGTGAAAACTACAGCGGCTTGACGCTCCCGGTCAGGTGCGGATAGCCCTTGGAAAGGTTGCGCAGCGACAAATCCCAGCCGCCGTCGGCCTGCTCGACGTACAGTCCCACCTTCGCCGGCAACAGGATCGGCTTGCCGAACCGCACCGAATACTGCACCGCGTCCGGCAATTTGCCCTCGATGTTCGCCAATACCGCTGCGGCACTGAACATTCCGTGCGCGATCGAAGTCGGGAAGCCGAACAGCTTCGCGGCGACACCATTGGTGTGGATCGGGTTGAGGTCACCGCCCACCACGGCGTACCGACGAATCTGCGCCGGCGTAATGCTCAGCACGGTCGACGGCGGCGGCAGCTTGGGCTCTTTTTTCGGCGGCGGCTTGGGTTCGTCGGACAAGCTGGTGCGTTGTTGGTGCAGGAAGGTCGTCACCTGCTGCCAGGCCAGGTCGTTGCCGACGTGCATGTCGGTCAGCAGGTCGACCAGCAGGCCCTTGCGATGCTCGCGCAAGTTCTCGGCATGAACCTGCACACTGACCGTGTCGGTCACCGCGATCGGGCGGTGCTGGGTGATCTGGTTTTCGGTGTGCACCGAACCCATTGCGGAGAACGGGAAGTCGAACCCGGACACCAGCGACATGATCGACGGGAACGTCAGCGCGAACGGGTAGGTCAGCGGCACGTTGTTGCCGTAACTCAGCCCGGTGACCGCGGCGTAGGCGGCGACGTTGGCCTGGTCGATGGGCAGTTCCTCGACCGTCACCGTGCGGGTGGGCAGCTTGTCCGATCGGGGCACCACGGGTAGCGCCCCGGCCACCGCGCGCAGCATGTTGCGAAGCCCGCTGGGTTGACCCATCTCAGGCCCCGATCATGGCTTGGCCGCAGACCCGAACGACGTTGCCGGTCACCGCATTCGACGCCGGGCTGGCGAAGTAGGCGATGGTCTCAGCCACGTCGACGGGTTGACCGCCCTGCAGCAGCGCGTTCAGCCGGCGACCCACCTCACGGGTGGCCACCGGGATCGCCGCCGTCATCTGGGTCTCGATGAAGCCCGGCGCCACCGCGTTGATGGTGATGTCCTTCTTGGCGAGCACGGGCGCCAGCGCCTGGGTGAGGCCGATCATTCCGGCCTTGGTGGTGGCGTAGTTGGTCTGCCCACGGTTGCCGGCAATCCCGGCCATCGAGGACAGGCCGACCACCCGGCCGCCCGCGCCGATGGTTCCGTTGTCCACCAGTCCTTCGGTAAGACGTTGCGGGGCAAGCAGATTGACGGCCTGCACGGAGTCCCAGCGGCCGTCGTCCATGTTCGCCAGCAGCTTGTCGCGGGTGATCCCGGCATTGTTGACCAGGATGTCGGCCTTGCCGCCGTGGTGGTCGCGCAGGTGCTCGGTGATCTTGTCCACGGCGTCCTCGGCGGTCACGTCCAGCCACAGCGGGGTGCCACCGACATTGTTGGCGGTCTCCGACAGCGCGTCTTCGGCGGACTCGACGTCGATCGCCACCACCTTCGCGCCGTCCCGGGCGAACACCTCGGCGATGGTGCGGCCGATGCCCCGGGCCGCGCCCGTGACGATGGCGACCTTGCCGTCCAGCGGCTTGTCCCAGTCGGCGGGCGGCGTCGCGTCCTCCGCGCCGACATAGAACACCTGGCCGCCGACGTAAGCGGACTTGCCCGACAGGATGAAGCGCGCGGTGGATTCCAGGCCGGTGGCGGCAGGTTTGGCGTCCGGTGCCAGGTACGCCAAGTTCACCGTGGCTCCGTTGCGAACTTCCTTGCCCAGCGAGCGGGTGAAGCCCTCCAGCGCGCGCTGCGCGATGCGCTCGTCGGTGCTGCCCGCCGCTTCGGGTGTGGTGCCGATGACCAGCACGCGCGCGTTGGGCTCGAGGTTGCGCAGCAGCGGCGTGAAGAATTCGTGCAGCGCCTTCAAGCCTTCCGGGGTGGTGATCCCGGTGGCGTCGAACGCCAGCCCGGCGAACTTGTCGGCCCAGCGTCCGCCCAGGTTGTTGCCGAGTAGCTCGTAGTCGTCGGCCAGCGCCGTGCGCAGCGGCTCCACCACCCGGCCCTCCCCACCGATCAGCAGCGATCCGGCCAGTGGGGGCTCGCCGACGCTGTAGCGCCGCAACGGCTGAGGTTGCGGGACGCCCAGCTGTTTGGCCAGAAACGATCCGGGTCCGGAGTTCACGACCTGCGAGAACAGGTCGGGCGCGCGCTTGGTGGCCACTGAGTTGCCTTCCGTGTCAGGGACGAACTTACTTCGGAGTAAGAACAGTGGGTAGTATTGCCTGCCGAGGCGGGTACCCCAAAATCATCCCCGACCAAGCGGCGACACACGGAGAATAAATTGGCCACTGGAAGTTCAGAGTCAAGGCGGCGCGTCGCCGTGCTGGGCGGCAATCGCATCCCGTTCGGCCGATCGGACCGCAGCTACGCCGAAGCCTCCAACCAGGACATGTTCACCGCCGCCCTCGGCGGGCTGGTAGACCGGTTCAACCTGTCCGGCGAACGACTCGGCGCGGTGATCGGCGGCGCCGTGCTCAAGCACAGCCGCGACTTCAACCTGATGCGCGAATGCGTGCTGGGCTCGGACCTCTCACCTGACACTCCTGCCTTCGATATCCAGCAGGCCTGCGGCACGGGTCTGCAGGCGGCCATCGCCGCCGCGGACGGCATCGCCGCCGGCCGCTACGAGGTAGCCGCCGCCGGAGGCGTGGACACCACCTCCGACGCGCCCATCGCGCTCGGCGACGACCTGCGCCGCACCCTGCTGAAGGTGCGCCGCGCCAAGTCCAACGTGGAACGTCTCAAGCTGGTCGGCACGCTGCCGGCCAATCTCGGCATCGCGGTGCCGGCCAACAGCGAACCCCGCACCGGACTCTCGATGGGTGAGCACGCGGCGCTGACGGCCAAGGAGATGGGCATCAAACGGGTCGATCAGGACGAGCTGGCCGTCGCCAGCCATCGCAACATGGCCGACGCCTACGACCGGGGCTTCTTCGACGACCTGATCACCCCGTTCCTGGGCCTCTACCGGGACGACAACCTGCGCCCGGACGCCAGCGTGGAAAAGCTGGCCAAGCTCAAGCCCGTCTTCGGTGTCAAGGCCGGAGACGCGACGATGACGGCCGGAAACTCGACGCCGCTCACCGACGGCGCATCCGTCGCGTTGCTGTCCACCGAGCAGTGGGCCGCCGACCATTCGCTGACGCCGCTGGCCTACTTCGTCGACGCGGAGACGGCCGCGGTCGATTACGTCAACGGCAACGACGGGCTGCTGATGGCACCCACCTACGCGGTACCGCGGTTGCTGGCGCGCAACGAGCTGACGCTGCAGGACTTCGATTTCTACGAGATCCACGAGGCATTCGCCTCGGTGGTGCTGGCGCATCTGCAGGCGTGGGAGTCCGACGAATACTGCAAGGGGCGGTTGGGTCTGGACGCCGCGTTGGGTTCGATCGACCGGTCCAAGCTCAACGTCAACGGATCGTCGTTGGCCGCCGGGCACCCGTTCGCCGCCACCGGCGGACGGATCCTGGCGCAGGCCGCCAAGCAGCTGGCCGAGAAGAAAAAGGCAGCTAAGGGGAAGGGCACGGTGCGGGCGCTGATCTCGATCTGTGCGGCCGGTGGTCAGGGCGTAGCGGCGATCCTGGAGGCCTGACCCGCGGTTTTCGCCCGCCCGGAAACATCCCAAGGGAATTGAAATCGGGTGGTTTGGTACCGGAGCGTTTGGGTATCCGTGAGTCCGGATGGCCCCGTGTTGTGGTCTGACCCCCCGACCCCGACGGCAACGCGGGGCAATCCCTGGTCGACCGCCGGTCAGCGGAGACGGGCGAACGAAAAGGGCCGCCGCTGGTTTGAGGGGATCCAGCGGCGGTCTTTTTGGTCGTTGTCAGCGTACGCGGCGCGATCGGCCCACCGAGTGCGATCGTCCCACTGAGTGGGAATCCTGCGACGCGACACGCGGTGTATGCGTCGCAGGATTCACAGTCGCGGCAGTCGGTGTGAGCCGGCTCAGAAAGCGGCTTCGTCGAGCTCCATGATGTCGTTGTCCAGCGTCTCGATCACCTCGCGGGTGCTGGTCAACAACGGCAGGAAGTTCTTGGCGAAGAACGACGCCACCGCGATCTTGCCCTCGTAGAAGGACCGCTCAGACCCGGTCGCACCGGCGTCCAGAGCCTCGATCGCCACCGCTGCCTGACGCTGCAGCAACCAGCCGATGACCAGGTCGCCGACGCTCATCAGGAAGCGCACCGAGCCCAGACCCACCTTGTAGAGGCTGGTGACGTCCTCCTGCGCGGCCATCAGGTAGCCGGTCAGCGAGGCGGCCATCGCCTGCACGTCGGTGAGCGCCTTGGCCAGCAGTGCCCGCTCGCTCTTGAGTCGGCCGTTGCCGGACTCGCTGTCGACGAACTTCTGGATCTCGCCGGAGACATGCGCCAGCGCCACACCCTTGTCGCGGATGATCTTGCGGAAGAAGAAGTCCTGCGCCTGGATGGCGGTGGTGCCTTCGTAGAGCGAGTCGATTTTGGCGTCCCGGATGTACTGCTCGATCGGGTAGTCCTGCAGGAAGCCCGAACCGCCGAAGGTCTGCAGGCTTTCGGTGAGCTTGGCGTACGCCTGCTCCGAGCCGACACCCTTGACGATGGGCAGCATCAGGTCGTTGATCTTGGCCGCCAGCTCAGGCGTGACGTCGTGCACCACCTTGGCCACCCCCGCGTCCTGGAAGGTGGCGGTGAACAGGTACAGCGCCCGCAGCCCTTCGGCGTAGGCCTTCTGGGTCATCAGCGACCGACGTACATCGGGGTGGTGGGTGATGGTCACCCGCGGTGCGGTCTTGTCGGTCATCTGGGTCAGGTCGGCACCCTGCACCCGCGACTTGGCGTACTCCAGCGCGTTCAGGTAACCGGTCGACAGGGTGGCGATGGCCTTGGTGCCCACCATCATCCGGGCCTGCTCGATGACCTCGAACATCTGCGCGATGCCGTCGTGCACCTCGCCGACCAGCCAGCCCTTGGCGGGCACGTCGTGCTGGCCCAGGGACAGCTCGCAGGTGGTCGAGACCTTCAGGCCCATCTTGTGCTCGACGTTGGTGACGAAGACGCCGTTACGTTCGCCCAGCTCGCCGGTCTCGGGGTCGAAGTGGAACTTGGGCACGAAGAACAGCGACAGCCCCTTGGTGCCGGGGCCGGCGCCTTCCGGTCGCGCCAGCACCAGGTGGAAGATGTTCTCGAACAGGTCACCGGAGTCGGCGGAGGTGATGAACCGCTTGACGCCGTCGATGTGCCAGGAACCGTCCTCCTGCTGCACGGCCTTGGTCCGGCCCGCGCCGACGTCGGATCCGGCGTCCGGCTCGGTGAGCACCATGGTGGAGCCCCAGCCGCGTTCGGCGGCCAGCACGGCCCACTTCTTCTGCTCCTCGGTGCCGAGGTGGTAGAGGATCTGGGCGAAGCCCGCGCCACCGGAGTACATCCAGACCGCCGGGTTGGCGCCGAGGATGTGCTCGTGCAGCGCCCACATCAACGATCGTGGCATCGGCATGCCGCCGAGTTCCTCGTCGAGGCCGGCCTTGTCCCAACCGGCGTCCATGACCGCGCGGACCGACTTCTTGAACGACTCGGGCAGTTCCACCGAGAAGGTCTTGGGATCGAAGACGGGCGGGTTGCGGTCACCGTCGACGAACGATGCGGCGACGGGTCCCTCGGACAGCCGCGCGGCCTCGGCGAGCATCTCGCGAGCGGTGTCGGCGTCCAGATCGCTGAACTCGCCTTGGCCTAAAGCCTGATCAACGCCAAGTACCTCGAACAGGTTGAATTCCTGGTCACGGACGTTGCTCTTGTAGTGGCTCACTACGGGTCCTCCTCATTGAGAATGCCACCTGTGGTTGGGTACTAGGGCTAAGTTACCCACCAGTAACACGTTAAAACTATACCGATCAGTAACTTGACGCAAGCCAGTGTGAGCTAAATTGCACTGTCTAACTAACCAACCGGTTGGGATGCCAGTGAGCGAATCCCTGGCAACCCCGCTCACCTGCGGCGATGATGGGCATGTGGGGAGCGTCACGACACTGCCGGTGGTGGATTTGCGCGCCGAATCCACCCTGCTGCGCGAAGCTCTTCGCGACGTGGCCCACCGGGTCGGCTTCTTTTATCTGACCGGCCACGGGGTGCCGGAAACCTTGACCGGCCAGGTGCTCAGCGCGGCGCGCCGCCTGTTCGCGCTGCCGCAGGCGGACAAGGACGCAGTGGCGATGGTGCACAGTCCGCACTTCCGCGGCTACACCCGGCTGGGCGGTGAGTACACCCGCGGCGAGGTCGACTGGCGTGAGCAGATCGACATCGGTCCCGAGCGACCCCCGATCAGCGGCCCCGGCCGCCCGGACTACCTCTGGCTGCAAGGGCCGAATCAGTGGCCCGCCGGTCTGCCTGAGCTACCAGGGATCGTCGCCGAGTTCGACGCCGCGCTGTCCCAGGTGTCGCGCAGCTTGCTGCGGCACTGGGCGGCGTCGCTGGGCAGCCCACCCGAGGTGTTCGACGCGGCCTTCGCCGACGCACCCGCGACGCTGATCAAGTTGATCAGGTATCCGGCGTGCCCAGCCGGCCCGCAGGGTGTGGGCGCGCACCAGGATTCCGGGGTGCTTACCCTGCTGCTTGCCGAACCGGGCAGCCGTGGGTTGCAAGTGCGTCCCCCGGGTTGCCGGGACTGGATCGACGTGCCGGCGTTGGACGGCGCGTTCGTCGTCAACATCGGGGAGCTGCTGGAGTTCGCGACGGGCGGTTACCTGCGGGCCACCGAGCATCGGGTGCAGCTGGACGAGGCCGGCGCCCAGCGGATCTCGGTGCCCTACTTCTTCAACCCGCGGCTGGACGCCCAGATACCGGTGCTCGACCTGCCTGCGCACCTGCGTGCAGCCCCGAAACACGATCCGAGAGAACCGATCTACCCCGTCTATGGACGCAATGCCTGGAAGAGCAGGCTGCGGGCGCACCCCGATGTGGCTTCCCGGTATGGCTACGGTCCGGGGGCCGGGTAGGCTGCGGAAGCGAGAATCCCGTTCTCGGCTCGAGGAGCGAATGAAGTCCGGTGAATTCGAACAACAAGCTGACGCCGACGTCGCTGCGTGAGGCTTTCAGCCACTTCCCTACCGGGGTGGTGGCCATCGCTGCCCAGGTCGACGGAATCCGCCACGGTCTGGCGGCCAGCACTTTCGTCCCGGTGTCGCTGGACCCGCCGTTGGTGTCGTTCTGCGTGCAGAACACGTCGACCACCTGGCCGAAACTCAAAGATGTGCCGACGCTGGGCATCAGCGTGCTGGGAGAGGCCCACGACGTGGCCGTCCGCACCCTGGCCGCCAAGACCGGCGACCGGTTCGCCGGCCTGGACACGGTGTCCAGCCAGACGGGCGCCGTCTTCATCAAGGGCACCGGCCTGTGGCTGGAAAGTGCGATAGAACAACTGATCCCGGCCGGAGATCACACCATCGTGGTGCTGCGGGTCAGCGAGGTGACGGTGGATGCGGGCATCGCGCCCATCGTCTTCCACCGCAGCGAACTGCGGCGCCTGGGCGTCTAGGTCGGCGAGCGCTCGGCGAGCCGTTCCCGCAGACCCTGCATGTGCTGCTCGATCTCGGTCGCGTCGTCGTTCCGGCCCTCTTTGCGCGCGAGTTCCGCGCGCTGCGTCATCTCGTCGATGGCCGTCTTGAGTTCGTCAATACTGGTGGGATCTAGCATCAATTTCGGATACCCGATCCCGCCGCCGGCTTAACGTCAGCGCCGGAACAGCTTGTTTCCCAGCCACACCACCGGGTCGTACTTGCGGTCGGCAACGCGTTCCTTCATCGGGATCAGCGCGTTGTCGGTGATCGTGATGTGCTCCGGGCACACCTCGGTGCAGCACTTGGTGATGTTGCAGTAGCCCAGACCGAAGTCCTCCTGAGCCATGTCGCGCCGGTCCACCGTGTCCAGCGGGTGCATCTCGAGCTCGGCGATCCGCATCAGATAGCGGGGGCCGGCGAACTCCTGTTTGTTCTCGTCGTGGTCGCGGATCACGTGGCACACGTTCTGACACAGGAAGCACTCAATGCACTTGCGGAACTCCTGTGAACGCTGCACGTCGACCTGCGCCATCCGGTACTCACCCGGCTGCAGTTCCTTGGGCGGGGTGAACGACGGGATCTCGCGGGCCTTCTCGTAGTTGAACGACACGTCGGTCACCAGGTCGCGGATCACCGGGAACGTCCGGATCGGGGTGACGGTGACGACCTCGTTCTCCTCGAACGTCGACATCCTGGTCATGCACATCAGCCGCGGCCGGCCGTTGATCTCCGCCGAGCAGGAGCCGCATTTACCCGCTTTGCAGTTCCACCGCACCGCGAGGTCCGGCGTCTGGGTCTGCTGCAGGCGGTGGATGACGTCGAGCACCACCTCGCCCTCGTTGACCTCGACGGTGAACTCCTGCAGCGCACCGCCGCTCACGTCGCCGCGCCATACCCGCATGCTCGCGTTGTACGCCATTACGCTCTCCGTTCCGGATGCTCGGCCAACTCGTCGTCGGTGTAGTACTTCTCCAATTCCGAGAGCTTGAAAAGCTCAAGCAAGTCCTGGCGCATCGGAATCTGCTGCTGCCGCTCGATGGTGATGTGGTTGTCCGGATCGTCCTGCGCCTCGCTGCACACCAGCAACGTGTTGCGCCAACCGGAGTCCATGCCGGGGTGGTCGTCGCGGGTGTGGCCGCCGCGGCTCTCGGTGCGCTCCAGCGCCGCCTTCGCCACGCACTCGCTGACCAGCAGCATGTTGCGCAGGTCGATCGCCAGGTTCCAGCCCGGGTTGTATTCCCGCTGCCCGTCGACCTGCACGTTCTTGTACCGCGCCCACAGCTCCTTGAGCAGCGTCAGCGCCTTGGAGATCTCGTCCTCTTTGCGGATGATGCCGACCAGGTCGTTCATCACGTGCTGCAGGTCCATCTGCAGGGCATACGGGTTCTCCGGCGCCGAGCCGTCCGTCGGGCCCTCGAACGGGTGCAACGCGAACTCGGCGGCGGCATCGACGGCTTCGGACGAGACCTTCGGCCGGTTGTCCAGCGCCACCACGTACTGCGCGGCCCCCAGGCCGGCGCGGCGGCCGAACACCAGCAGGTCGGACAACGAGTTACCGCCGAGCCGGTTGGAGCCGTGCATGCCGCCGGAGCACTCGCCCGCGGCGAACAGCCCGGGCACCTTGGCCGCGCCGGTGTCGGCGTCGACCTCCACCCCGCCCATCACGTAGTGACAGGTCGGCCCGACTTCCATCGCCTCCTTGGTGATGTCGACTTCGGCCAGCTCCATGAACTGGTGGTACATCGACGGCAGCCGGCGCTTGATCTCGGCCGGGGTCAGACGCGAGGCGATGTCCAGGTAGACCCCGCCGTGCGGGGTGCCGCGACCGGCCTTGACCTCGGAGTTGATTGCCCGAGCCACCTCGTCACGGGGCAGCAGGTCCGGGGTGCGGCGGGCCGAGTCGTTGTCCTTGAGCCACTGGTCGGCTTCCTGTTCGGTCTCGGCGTACTGACCTTTGAACACCGGCGGGATGTAACCGAACATGAACCGCTCGTTGTCGGAGTTCTTCAGGACGCCGCCGTCACCGCGGACACCCTCGGTGACCAGGATCCCCTTCACACTCGGCGGCCACACCATGCCCGTCGGGTGGAACTGGACGAACTCCATGTTGATCAACGTGGCGCCGGCCCGCAGCGCCAGCGCGTGTCCGTCGCCGGTGTACTCCCACGAGTTCGAGGTCACCTTGAACGACTTGCCGATTCCGCCGGTGGCCAGCACCACCGCCGGCGCCTCGAACAGCACGAACTTGCCGGTCTCGCGCCAGTAGCCGAACGCTCCGGCGATGGCGTCACCGTCTTTGAGCAACTCGGTGATGGTGCACTCGGCAAACACCCTGATCCGGGCCTCGTAGTCGCCGAACTCGGCGAAGTCCTCCTGCTGCAGCGAGACGATCTTCTGCTGCATGGTGCGGATCAGTTCCAGGCCGGTGCGGTCGCCGACGTGCGCAAGCCGCGCGTAGGTGTGCCCACCGAAATTGCGCTGGCTGATCCGGCCGTCCTTGGTGCGGTCGAACAGCGCGCCGTAGGTCTCGAGCTCCCACACCCGGTCCGGGGCTTCCCTGGCGTGCAGTTCAGCCATCCGCCAGTTGTTGAGGAACTTTCCACCGCGCATGGTGTCGCCAAAGTGGGTCTGCCAGTTGTCTTTCGGGTTGGCGTTCCCCATCGAAGCGGCGCACCCGCCCTCGGCCATCACCGTGTGGGCCTTGCCGAACAGGGATTTGGTCACGACCGCGACCTTCTGGCCCTGTTCCCGCGCCTCGATCACCGCACGCAATCCTGCGCCGCCGGCACCGATCACGACTACGTCGTAGGCATGCCGTTCGACCTCAACCATGAAACCTCGCTAAGTTCTCTAATTATGAGTTGGCTTGTCAGCCAACGAATCTCAAGTCGGAGATGGTGCCGCTGGCCACCAGTGCGACGTAGAAGTCGGTAAGCATCAACGTGCCGAGCGTGATCCACGCAAACAGCTTGTGCCGGGTGTTGATCTTGCTCACCTGCGTCCAGATCCAGTACCGCACAGGATGTTTGGAGAAGTGCTTGAGGCGTCCGCCGGTGACGTGCCGGCAAGAGTGGCAGGACAGCGTGTAAAACCACAGCATGATGACGTTGCCGAGCAGGATCACGTTGCCCAGGCCGAAGCCGAATCCGCCCGGCCCCTCATCGGAATGGAACGCGACGATCGCGTCGTAGGTGTTGATCAACGAGATCAGCACGGCGATGTAGAAGAAATAGCGGTGCGTGTTCTGGATGATCAGCGGGAACCGCGTCTCGCCGGTGTAGTGCACGCGCGGCTCGGCGACTGCGCAGGCAGTGGGCGACTGCCACACCGTGCGGTAATAGGCGCCGCGGTAGTAGTAGCAGGTCAGCCGGAACAACAGCAGGAACGGCAGCGTCAGCGCCGCGTAGGGCACCAGCGACAGCAGCCCCGAGGCGGGAAAGATCTGCGGCCAGAACTCGCTGGCCGGGCCACACTTCTCGTTGAGGCACGGCGAGTAGAACGGCGTCAGGTAGTGATACTTCTCGACGTAGAAGTGCTCCCGCTGAAACGCACGCACCGTCGCGTAGATGACGAATGCGGCAAAGCCGAGGTTGATCCGCAGTGGCTGAAGCCACCACCTATCCGTGCGGAGCGTCTTCTGCGCAAGCTGTGCGCGAGATGGAGAAAAGACGCCGGAGTCAGAACGACTCGCCGTGGGTGCGCTCATCTATTTGTGTTCCTCTTCGAACGGGCTGTAAACCGAAGGGTACACAGAGCAAACGCCCGCTATTTAGTCGGGCTTCGACGTCAGGAGCGGTTGTGACCCCCGACACCCTCGTCGTCGACATCGCGCCAGAAATCGCTGTCGTACTGGGTGTCCGGAATGGCGATCTTTTCCCCGGATTGGTGCACGGTGGCCCGGGCGAGGTCCAATTCGGCGACGTCGCTGTCGAGAAGCTGGATGTCGCTCAGGATGCGGTCGGCGTCGATCGCGATGCGACGCGTCGCCGGATTGTCTCCGTAGCGCGCTTTCAGAGAACTCACGCACCGCCGCAGCCCGCCCATCAGGTCGTGCAGTTCGGCGAGTTCAGTAGTGGTGGACAAGAGATCTCCCTGGGCTGAAGGTGTTGCGGATCACAGTCTGCAACCAGATACTATCCGCTGTTTTCCACCGACGTCGGGCAAGACGTCCGTCACGTCGTCCACCGCGATCAGAAAGCACTGGACATGCCGCAACTCGCCGAGCGCGCCCAGGCGCTACTGGAACTGCATCAGCCCGGTAACCCGGTCATCCTCCCGACCGTGTGGGACGCCTGGTCGGCAAACCTGGCGGTAGACGCCGGTTTCGCCGCGCTGACCGTGGGCAGCCACCCGCTGGCCGACTCGATCGGCAAACCCGACGGCGAGGGGATGTCGTTCGACGACGTGCTGGCGCGCGTCGCCCAGATCTGTACGGCTGTGGACGTGCCGGTATCGGTGGACATCGAATCCGGCTACGGGCTGCCCGCGCAGCGACTGATCGAGGGTCTGCTGCAGGCGGGTGCCGTCGGGCTGAACATCGAGGACACCGTGCATTCCGAAGGCGGCCGGCTGCGTTCTTCCGCCGAACACGCCGAGCTCGTGGCGGGGTTGCGCGCGGCGGCGGACGCGGCGGGGGTGCACGTCGTGCTCAACGCCCGCACCGACCTGTTCCTGCGCAAGGACGGCGACGATGCGGACCGTGTCGAACGCGCCGTGGCGCGGTTGACGGAAGCCGCCGCCGCCGGCGCGGACGTTCTGTACCCGGTGGGGCGCCATGACCCAGAGACGTTGCGCCGCTTGGCAACCGAGCTACCGTTGCCGATCAATGCGATCGCCTTGCCGGATCAGGACGACCCGGCGTCGTTCGGCCCCCTCGGTGTCGGCCGGGTCAGCTTCGGGCCGTATTTCCAACGGGCCCTGTCGGCCCGCGCCAAAGAGCTGCTGGCCCGCTGGGTTTGATGCCGAGCAGACGTAAAAGCCCCTCATTTCGGTACGAAATGGGGGCTTTTACGTCTGCTCGCGCTACTTGGTGATGGCGATGCGCTGCGGCTGAGCACCCGCGTACGCGCCGGTGACGCGGACGGTCAGCACACCCGCGTCATACGAGGCCGAGATGGCCTCGCCGGTGACGTGCGCCGGCAACTGGAACGACCGGCGGAACGACCCGTAGCGGATCTCCCGCAAGGTGCGGCCGTCCTTCTCCTCGGCGTGCTCGTCGCGGTGTTCGCCGTGAATGACCAGGCGGCCCTTGTCCACCTCGACGTTGACGTCCTTCTCGACGTCCACGCCGGGCAGCTCAACGCGGACTACCGCGTCCTCGCCGTCCTTCACGATCTCGGCCGCGGGGTTGAACCCGCTGCTCACCGGCTTGGTCGAGTCCGCTTTCCAGTCCGAATAGGTGGGACCGAAGAAGTCCCGTAACCACCGGTCGGTGTCCCACGCCGGACGCGACCACAAGGCGACATTGCTCATGGATGACTC
Source organism: Mycobacterium sp. NGS22 (assembly GCF_059813095.1). Lineage (NCBI taxonomy): Bacteria > Bacillati > Actinomycetota > Actinomycetes > Mycobacteriales > Mycobacteriaceae > Mycobacterium > Mycobacterium sp. NGS22. Next base: position 70,181 of record NZ_JCALDY010000009.1, on the reverse strand, counting down.
CTTATTCTTCGTTGTGAGTTGGCTGTGCCCGACGCTGTGTTGGTCGGCTACCCGGTAAAACTTGAGTCGCCTGCACTAAAGTTCCACCTGGGTGTTCGCCGTGAGCGAACACGGGTCACACAGGGACTTCCCAGGTGTGAGGACGCTTTGATGCCGGTGTCACATTCGGCGTCATTTTCGGCAACATCGCGTTCGTAGGGTCTTGGGCATGTCTCCTTCAGCCGGCGTTACTTCCGTGCGCGCCGGTGCCCGGCGTGTCGTGGTGGTCGGCCACGGCATGGTGGGGCACCGCTTCGTCGAGGCCCTGCGCGCCCGCGACACCAGCGGTTTGTGGCAGATCACCGTGTTGGCCGAGGAAGCCGACGCCGCCTACGACCGCGTCGGCCTGACCTCCTATACCGAGAGCTGGGACCGCGGCCTGCTGGCGCTGCCCGGCAACGACTACGTCGGCGACGGTTCGGTGCGGCTGCTGCTGAACACCCGGGTCACCGAAATCGACCGTGCGGCAAAGGCTGTGGTCACGGCCGACGGCGAACGACACACCTATGACACCCTGGTGCTGGCCACCGGGTCCTACGCCTTCGTCCCGCCGGTGGCCGGTCACGATCTGCCGTCCTGCCACGTCTACCGCACGCTGGACGACCTGGACGCCATACGCGCCGGAGCCCGAGCCGCGGTGACATCCGGCAGCGCCGGGGTCGTTATCGGGGGTGGCCTGCTGGGCTTGGAAGCGGCGAACGCGTTGCGCCAGTTCGGCTTACCCACGCATGTCGTCGAGATGATGCCCCGACTGATGGCCCAGCAGATCGACGAGGCCGGCGGTGCGCTGCTGGCCAGGATGATCGGCGAGCTCGGCATCGAGATCCACGTCGGGACCGGCACCGAAGCGATTGTCTCCAGCCACGATTCGGTTCAGGTCCGGCTGAGCGACGGGCAGGTCGTCGACGCTGGCGTGGTGGTGTTCGCCGCAGGCATCCGACCTCGCGACGAGTTGGCGCGTGCGGCCGGCCTCGACATTGCGCCACGCGGCGGGGTCATCACCGACTTGGCCTGCCGCACCAGCGATCCGGACATCTTCGCGATCGGCGAGGTCGCCGCGATCGACGGCAAGTGTTACGGGCTGGTCGGGCCCGGCTACACCAGCGCCGAGGTGGTGGCCGACCGATTGCTCGACGGAACCGCCGAATTCGGCGAGGCCGACCTGTCCACCAAGCTCAAGCTGCTCGGCGTCGACGTCGCCAGCTTCGGCGACGCGATGGGCAGCACGCCGAACTGCCTCGAGGTCGCCGTCAACGACGCGGTCAACCGCACCTACGCCAAACTGGTGCTCTCCGACGATGCCAAGACCCTGCTCGGTGGAGTGCTGGTGGGCGACGCGTCCTCGTACGGGGTGCTGCGGCCCATGGTCGGCAGCGAATTGCCTGGTGACCCAATGACTTTCATCGCCCCCGCGGGCACCGGCGACGGCGCCGGAGCACTGGGCGTCGGGGCGCTGCCCGATTCCGCGCAGATCTGCTCCTGCAACAACGTCACCAAGGGCGACTTGACGTGCGCCATCGCCAACGGCTGCGCCGACGTGCCCGCGTTGAAGGCGTGCACCACCGCCGGCACCTCCTGCGGGTCCTGCGTTCCGCTGCTCAAGCAACTGCTGGAAGCTCAGGGCGTAGCGCAGTCCAAAGCGCTGTGCGAGCACTTCAGCCAGTCCCGTGCCGAACTCTTCCAGATCATCTCGGCGACCGAGATCCGCACCTTCTCCGGGTTGCTCGACCGCTTCGGCAGTGGAAAGGGTTGCGACATCTGCAAACCCGTGGTCGCCTCGATCCTGGCCTCCACCGGCTCGGACCACATCCTGGACGGCGAGCAGGCTTCGCTGCAGGACTCCAACGACCACTTCCTGGCGAACATACAGAAGAACGGCAGTTACTCGGTGGTGCCGAGGGTGCCCGGGGGTGACATCAAACCCGAGCACTTGATCCTGATCGGCCAGATCGCACAGGATTTCGGGCTTTACACCAAGATCACCGGCGGCCAGCGGATCGACCTGTTCGGTGCGCGGGTGGATCAGTTGCCGGCGATCTGGAAGCGTCTGGTGGACGCCGGCATGGAGTCCGGACACGCCTACGGCAAGGCGCTGCGCACCGTGAAGAGTTGCGTGGGCAGCGACTGGTGTCGCTACGGGCAACAGGATTCGGTGCAGCTGGCCATCGACCTGGAACTGCGCTATCGCGGTCTGCGGGCCCCGCACAAGATCAAGCTGGGCGTTTCCGGTTGCGCGCGGGAATGTGCCGAAGCGCGCGGCAAGGACGTCGGCGTGATCGCCACCGAGCAGGGCTGGAACCTCTACGTCGGCGGCAACGGGGGCATGACCCCCAAGCACGCCCAGTTGATCGCGAGCGACCTGGACACCGAGACCCTGGTCCGCTACATCGACCGGTTCCTCATGTACTACATCCGCACCGCCGACCGGTTGCAGCGCACCGCACCCTGGGTGGAATCGCTGGGCCTGGATCACGTGCGGGAGGTGGTCTGCGACGACTCGCTGGGCCTGGCCGAGGAATTCGAGGCGGCGATCCAGCGCCACGTTGACACCTACCGGTGCGAATGGAAAGGCGTGCTGGAGGACCCGGACAAGTTGTCGCGGTTCGTCTCCTTCGTCAACGCGCCGGACGCCGTCGACGAGACCGTGACATTCACCGAACGTGCCGGACGCAAAGTGCCCGTGTCCCTTGGCCTCCCACGAATCCGATGAAGCAAGGAGCAATTGTGACGATCAGCAACGACATCCGGGTGTGGACGAGCGCCTGCGACTACGCCCACCTGATCCCCGGTCGCGGGGTCGGCGTACTGCTCGACGACGGCAACCAGGCCGCGTTGTTCCGCCTCGACGACGGCTCGGTGCACGCGATCGGCAACGTGGACCCGTTCTCCGGTGCCGCCGTGCTCTCACGTGGCATCGTCGGTGACCGCGGCGGGCGCGCCACCGTCCAATCGCCAATCCTGAAGCAGGCTTTCGCGCTCGACGACGGCAGCTGCCTGGATGACGAGCGGGTGTCGGTGCCGGTCTACCCGGTGCGGGTCACCGCCGACGGCCGCATCCAGGTCGGGCGATTCGCCGCGCGCCTGGCGGCCTGAGCGGGCTCAGTCGATCTTGCCGACGAGATAGCGCTGCATCGTCGGACCGATGGCGTCCACGATCTGCGACACCGTCATGGAGTGCAGCGGTTCGGAGCGCACACCGTAGCGCATGATGCCCAAACCGACGAGTTGCGAGGCGCACAACGACGCACGAACCGCGACCTTGTCGGCGCCGAGCGTCTTGAGCAGCGGGTTGAAGACCGGCCCGATGAACATGGACTGCACGATCTCGGCGGTCTTCGACAACCCGGTGGACGCGATCGCGCTGGCCGCGAACGGGCCGCCACCGGCGGCGTCCCACGTGGTGATGAGCATGTACAAGGTGCGCCGGCCGACCTGATTGACCGATCCGGTGACGATCCGGTCGATGAACTCCGGTGTACTGAAAGGCAGGCGCAGCATTTTCGCTACGTCGTCGAGGAGCCCACGCGAGGGCTCTTCGTTGCGGGCCATGCTGCCAGGATTACCCGATTTTCAGGAAAGATCAAATGCTGCGGCGTAGGGCGAGCCCAGTCGGCACAGCTCCCGGATGGGCATCGCGCTGCGGAATCGGTTCGCAATCAAGCGCACCAAGCCGGGATGGGTGGCCAGGGGCCGGGTGACCAGATCGGCACCGCTTTCCTGCAGTCGCTGTTGGAACAGGCCGTCGGCCAGCAGGTAGGAGACGACCACGACGCGCCGCGCACCCCGGTGTCGCGCGGCCGCGACGGCATCGGGTACGGGCGGAGCACCGACCGCGGCAAACGCCAGCTCGACCCGCGACCCGATGAGCACCGACAGCGCCGCGGCGGCGTTGCGCAGGTCGGCGCGAGCGCGGTGATCGGAGGTTCCGGCCGCCGCGAGAATCACCGAATCACCGGGCTGCCAACCGGATTCGACCAACACGTGGCCCAGGACCGCCGAGATCTCCGGTCCCGGACCCAACGCCTGGGTGACGGTGACGTTCGGGTGGCCGCTGGCCGCGACCTCGGCCGGCAGGTCGGCGCGGACGTGGTAGCCCCGAGACAGGAACGCGGGCACCACGATTGCGGGTTCTCGACCGGACATCCGCGACAGCACCTCGCCGGGTGACGGACCCAGCACGTCGACGAAGGCCACCCGCACGGTGCGGTCCAGCAAGCGGCTCACCCGGTCGGCGAGATCGCCGATCATCGCCACGCCTGACGACCGGCGGGTGCCGTGTGCCGTCAAGATCGGGTTCATGCGGCGTCGTGCTCGTGGTCGAGGGCCAGCCGATAGCCACGTTTGACCACGGTCGCCACGATGTTCTTGTCACCCAGCGCGGTTCGCAACCGCAGCACGGCGGTGTCGACGGCATGGGTGTCGTCGCCGTTGCCCGGTAACACGCGAAGGAGCTCGGTGCGCCCGACGACGTCGCCCGGGCGATGGGCCAGGGCGCGCAGGATGGCCATTCCCGATCCCGACACGGTCTTGACCGAGCCGTCGACCAGCACGCAGGTACCCCGGATGTCGACCACGTGACCCGCGGCCTTGACGCTGCACGAACCGAGCGTCGGCAACTCCTGGGCGATATGACGGGCCAACGCGCCCAACCGCATTCGCTCGGGGGACGACGTCGGTACGGATCGCCTGATCAACGGCCGCGCCGTCACCGGGCCCACGCACATCGCGTGCACGCCGCCGCGCAGCGCGTCCAGTACCTGTTCCTCGATGCTCAGTTCGCGGCCGCGTTCCAGCACCGCCGCGGCCGCCGGCGCCGATGTGAAGCTGACCGCATCGAACTGCCGGCGGGCGATACCGGCGACCAACTGATCGAATTCACCGCCCAAAGGCGTTGGCTTCCAACGATATACCCGGATCGGCACCACCTCGGCGCCGGCGGCGCGCAATCCGGCGAGAAACTCCGGAAACGGGTCCCACGCGTCGGCGGCGCCGTGCAACTGGATCGCGATGCGCTTACCGGCGACACCGGTGGCGAGCAGGTACTCCAGAACTTCTTGCGAGGACTCCGATTCCGGGGACCACTCCTCGCGCAGTCCCGCGGCGCGCAACGCGCCGGTCGCCTTCGGACCGCGTGAAACGACCCGTGCACGCGACAACGACTCGTTGAGTTCGGCGGCCAGCCCCCAGCCCTCGGCGGCGGCGATCCAACCGCGGAAACCGATGCCGGTGTGCGCCACCACGATGTCGGGTGGATCACTGATCAGTGCCTCGGTGTTGCTGTGCAGTTCGTCGTCGTCGGGCAGCGCGATCATGCTGATGGCGGGCGCGCTGAATACCTCGGCACCGTGCCGGCGCAACAACGCACACAGTTCCTCCGCGCGGCGCGCTGAGGTCACTGCGATTCGGTAGCCGGTCAGTGGCGCAGACGGTTCCTGGGCCATGTCACATGTGTATGCCTGCTCGGTTTCCGGGACGTTACCTGGCAATTGCTGCGGCATTGCTCGCACCTGCGTTCTTGCTCACATCGAACAGCGGTGTGACTACACGTAAGCCAGCCCGGCCGGTGCGTGCGCCGTTGCCTGCAGCGGCTTGCGCACATAGGTCACCCAGGTCAGCGCCGAGGCGCCGACATAGAACGCGACGAACACCCAGAACGCCGAAGTCGCGGTGCCGTCGGACAGATACGACTGGCGCAGCGCAAGATTGACGCCCACACCGCCCAGCGCGCCGATCGCCCCCGCGAACCCGATCAACGCACCGGACATGGCGCGCGACCAGTGCCGGCGCTGCTCCTCGTCGACCGGCAGCGAGTGGCTGCGCGCCTCGAAGATCGACGGAATCATCTTGTACACCGAGCCGTTGCCGATTCCGGACAGGATGAACAGCGCCACGAACCCGGTGACGTAGCCCACCATGGTCGCGGCCGGCGCCGGCCCGGTGTGGTGTTCGGCGAAAGTGCTGACGCTGACCAGGATTCCGGCCGCCAGGATCATCGCGCAGAACACACCGAGGGTGACCCGTCCGCCACCCACCCGGTCGGCCAGCCGTCCGCCGTACACCCGCGACAGCGAACCCAGAAGTGGCCCCAGGAAAGCGATCTGGGCGGCATGCAGCGCGGCTTGCCCGGTGCTCTGTCCGCCCGCGATGAAGTTGATCTGCAACACCTGACCGAAGGCGAAGGAGAAGCCGATGAACGAACCGAAGGTGCCGATGTAGAGCAGCGCGATCACCCAGGTGTGCGGTTCGGCCAGCACCGCACGCATGGTGCGCATCTCGATGCTGAACTGGGCCAGGTTGTCCATGTACAGCGCCGCGCCGACGCCGGCGACAGCGAGCAGCACCAGATACACCGCGCACACCCAATAGGGTTCGCGGTCACCGACGGTGGCGATCACCAGCAGGCCGACCAGTTGGATCATCGGAACACCGAGGTTGCCGCCGCCGGCGTTGAGTGCCAGCGCCCAGCCCTTGAGCCGCTGCGGATAGAACGCGTTGATGTTGGTCATCGACGAGGCGAAGTTGCCGCCGCCTAGCCCGGCCAGCGCCGCGCACACCAGGTACGGCCACAGCGGCAAACCGGGATTGGCCAGCAGGAAGATGCTGCCGATGGTGGGGATCAGCAGCACCACCGCGGAGAAGATGGTCCAGTTACGGCCGCCGAATTTCGCCGTGGCAAAGGTGTAGGGGAAGCGCAGGCAGCCGCCGACCAGGGTGGCGGTGGCACCCAGCAGGAACTTGTCGCCCGCAGAGAATCCGTACACCGATGCGGGCATAAACAGCACCATCACCGACCAGATAGACCAGATGGAGAAGCCGACGTGCTCGGCAGCCACCGACCAGATCAAGTTGCGGCGCGCGACGTACTTGTTGCCGGCTTCCCAGGCCACCACGTCCTCGGGATCCCAGTCGGAAATGGTGTGCGAACGGCGCGCGAGCTTGGCGAACACGAAGACTCCTAACGTTTGCGACCTTGTCGGTAACGCTAGAAATCTTTTGTTGCCCGGGCGCTTCCCGCGATGACCCCGGTTGTGAACTTCCGCTCACCGCAACGCTTCAGGCCGTGTGAGGGCTACCAGACGTCGCCGTCGCGCCAGTCGCACATCAGCCCCGCCGAGGTGTCCAGGCTCACACTTACCGGCAGTACGAACACGGTCCCGTCGTCCTCGGGCGTGCGGGTCGGGCCGACGGGGGACAGCGCCGACGTCGGGCCGAGCCAGGGGAGCCAGCCCCGCCGGGCGTACAGTCCGCGGGCGGCGAGCGACGAACTCAGCGCGCCCAGTTGATAGGCGCCGCGCATCACCTGCTCGACGCCGTCCAGCAGCGCGCTCACGAGTCCTTTTCCGCGCCAATCCTCGCGTACCGCAACACCTTCGACGTAGCCGCAGCGCAGCGCGGTGTCCCGGTAGATCAACCGTCGCTGCACCACCGAGGCGTGCGCGATGATCGCGCCGTGGTGCCAGATCAGCGCGTGCATGCCGCCGAGCGCGTGTTCCCAGTCGGCCTCGGAGAAGTCGCCGTCGAACGCCTCGGTGACCATGCGGCAGATACGCTGCCGGCTGTCGTCGTCCAGATCGGCGGTGTGGACCAGACGTGCGGTGTGCACCGTCCCTGTCTATCAGGTCAGGACCGGGGTCGGGCCCAGTGCAGTCGCACGTACTGGCCGGGCCGCACCTGGGCGACCTTGTCGATGTCCTCGTCGGTCACCACGCCGACCACCGGGTAGCCGCCGGTGATCGGGTGATCGGGTCCCAGGATCACCGGTAAACCGTTGGGCGGCACCTGTATTGCGCCACGTACGGTGCCCTCGCTGGGCAGCTGCCGGCCCGGCCAGCGGTGCTCCATCGGCCGGCCCTCCAGGCGCATGCCGACCCGATCGCTGCGGTCCGAAGCCATCCAGACGGTGTGCACCAGGGCATCGGGATCGACGAACCAGTCGTCACGCGGCCCGGGCACCACCATGAGTTCCACGATGTGGCTGTCGATCGCGGCGACCGGGGCCTGCTCGAGTTCGGGGTAGTCGGCGGTGTGCTCACCGACCGGCACCACGTCGCCCGGCTGCAGGGGCAACGGCCCGATCGCCGACATCACGTCATAGCTGCGCGAACCCAGCACCGGGGTGACACCGATGCCGCCGCGCACCGCGAGGTAGCTGCGCAACCCGGCGCGCGGCGTGCCCAACGAGATCACCTCGCCGTCGCGGACATGCGCAATGCTGTTGCTGCCGAACTTGGTTCCGTTCACCGTCGGTTCGGCGTCGGCGCCGGTCACCGCGATGTCGAGGTCGCCACCGCGGACCCGGGCCGCGAAGCCGCCGAAGGTCACTTCGACGGTGGCCCGGTCGTCGGGGTTGGCGACCAATCGGTTGGCCAGCGTGTGCGAGCGACGATCGGCCGCCCCGGACCGGCCGACACCGAGGTGGGCCAGCCCGGCGCGGCCCAGATCCTGGACGACGGCCAATGGTCCGGTGCGCAGGATCTCCAGCGTGGTGGTCATCGCGTCTCCTTCACACGGCCCGGAACCGGACCCACATGCCCCGCGTCAGCAGCGCCGGGTCGGGTTTGTCGATGTCCCACAGCACCGCGTCGGTGTGGCCGATGAGCTGCCATCCGCCCGGCGACCGGCGCGGGTACACGGCGCTGAACTCGCCGGCCAGACCCACCGAGCCGGCCGGGACGGACGTCCGCGGGTCCGAGCGCCGCGGCACCCGTATCCGCTCGTCGCCGCCGATCAGGTAGGCGAAACCGGGCATGAACCCGCTGAACGCCACCCGCCATCGACTGCTGGTGTGGGCGTTGATGACCTGGGCGGGAGTCAGGCCGGTCGACGCGGCGACCTGGGCCAGATCCGGTCCGTCGTACACCACGTCGATGACGACGTCGCGCGCCGGGTCGCCGTGCTCGGTGTCCGAACCGGGCGTGACCCGCAACCCGCGGAGCCGTTGCCGGGTGATCGCCTGCAGGCGGGGTCCGGCGAGTTTCACCAGCACAGTGGTCGAGGCCGGGACGATGTCGACGACACCGGGCAATTGCGCGGCGCGCAACGCATCGGCCCACGCCAGTACGTCGGCGGTGCCGTCACATTGCAGCATCAGCGCCTGGTCGCCGTAATCGAGCACGGCGCACGCCATGTCGGGTTCCCTCGGGATATCGGTGATCTCGGTCACACTCATATTTCGACGTTAGCGCCGGTTTCGGGCGTTGGGCAGCGATCTTCGAGCACTGCCAGAGGCGCCTTAGCGAATGCTCAGTCAGCCCAGGATCTTGGCGATCTGAGGAGGCAGTTGGTCGGCGACGACGGGATAGCTCAGCGGCGACGCGAACGCGATCGCGCCGGCCAGGTCCTTGCCGGTGAAGATGTGGCGTTGGCGGGTGGTCGTCTGCGCCGCCGCCACCTCGGGGTCGGCCAGCAACGCCTGCTGATCCTCGGGGCTCTCCGTGGACCAGATCACGACGTCGGCGGAATCGAGCACTTCCTTGATGCGGTCGCGGGGGATCATCGCGCGGTGGTCGGTGATGTAGGCGTTGACGGCCTCGGACACGACGAGCCCCATCTGGGTGAGGAAGTCGGTGCGCCAGCCCGGGGCCGTCGCGACCACGGTGCCCTGCCACAACCGGCCCTGCATCAGCAGTACTTTGCGGCCTTTCCAGGACGGGTTCTTCTGGGCGACGTCGGCGAACTTGGCGGTGACGGCGTCGACCAGCGACTTCATCTGGTCCGCCTGCAAGACGGCCTGACCGATCGTGGCGGCCTGGTCGCGCCACGGCTCGAAGAACGCGTCACCGCCGGACTGCGCGATGGTCGGGGCGATGTCCGACAGCTTGCGATAGGTGTCGGCGTCCAGGCCGGCGTTGGTCGCCACGATCAGGTCCGGCTTGAGGCCGGCGATCTGGTCGACCTGGATCCCGTTGTCCAGGTTGAGCACAACCGGTTGTGCCGCACCGAGTTTGGGCTGCGCCCACGGCCACACCGCGTAGGGCTGGTCACCGAACCAGTTGGTGACCGCGATGGGCACCACACCCACCGCGAGCAGATCGTCCTGTTCGGTGTACCCGGCGCTGACCACCCGCTTGGGGGGTTCCTTGACGACGGTCTGACCGAACAGGTGGGTGACCGTCACCGCCCCGCCGCCGGGCGTGCCCGGCTTGGGCTTGTCCGAACACGCCGTGAGCAGGCCCGCAGCGGCGGCGACCTGCAAGAATCCCCGTCGACTCATCGCCGTCACAGCGTGAGAGTAGCGCGTGGGTTACCAGACCGTCAGTTACGTGGTCGGGGTTTCGGTGTGTAGCCCTCCCAGGGCGAATAGTCGGCGATCAGTTCTTCCTGCGCGGGACGCTCGCCGGTCGGCACGTGTTGCAGGTTGATCCGGATCCGGTACCAGATGGAGCTGGGTCCGCGCATGCCGTCGACCAGGACGTCGGCGGGATGCAGCCGCTCGGCGGCGGCGGGATGGCGGGCGCGCCAGGTGTCCAGGGCGGCCATCGCCTCGTCCCTGGTCTTGGTGCGGGCGATCTCGATCAGCGGCTTGACGGACTGACGCCGGCCGTCGGCGCTCTTGCGGGTGCCGCGCGGCGCTTTCTCCGGCGGGCCCAATTCCTCGGCCAGCGCCAGCAGCTGGTCCAGGCTCCCGGTCGCGTCATCCATCCCGGCCCACGGATCACCGAGCTCCGCAAAGCGGCTCGGCACGGTGTCGATGGTGAACTGCGCCGGGTCGCAGCCGGGGACCTCGTCCCAGTGCAGCGGCGTGGAGACCCGCGCGTCCGGGGTGGCGCGCACCGAGTATGCCGAGGCCACGGTGCGGTCGAACGCGTTCTGGTTGAAGTCGACGAACACCCCTTCGCGTTCCTCTTTCCACCACCGGCTGGTCGCCAGGTCGGGCGCGCGACGCTCGACTTCGCGGGCGACGGTCTGCGCGGCCAGTCGGACCTGCCGGAACGGCCAGCGCGGGGCGATCCGGGCGTAGATGTGGAAGCCGCGCGACCCGGAGGTCTTCGGCCACGCGGTCAGTCCGTGGTCTTCGAGCACCTCGCGGGCCACCAACGCGACATCGACGATGCGGCGCCAGTCGACTCCGGGCATCGGGTCCAGGTCCACCCGCAGCTCGTCGGGATGATCGAGGTCGTCGGCCAGCACCGGGTGCGGATTCAGGTCGACGCAGCCCAGGTTGACCGCCCACGCCAGTCCGGCCGGGTCGTGGATGACGGCCTCGTCGGCCGAGGTGCCCGACGCGTAGCGCAGGGTGGCGACGTCCACCCAGTCCGGCCGATTGGCGGGGGCGCGTTTCTGGAATACCGCCTCTTCGGCGATCCCCTTGACGAATCGCTTCAGGATCATCGGGCGGCCCGCGACGCCGCGCAGCGCGCCGTCGGCCACGCTCAGGTAGTAGCGGACCAGGTCGAGCTTGGTGGTGCCGCGGTCAGGGAAAACGACCTTGTCCGGGTGGGTGATGGTGACCTCGCGGCCGCTCACATCCAGCGAGACGGGTTTGGCCATAGAAGCCGATGGTAATTCGAGGGAAACCTATCGGTCGCATTGCGACCTCCGTCACATATGGTGAGGAACATGCCTAGCCTGAGCGATGTACCCGGGGTCGGAAAAATCCAGCAATATGTGGAACGCGGCGCCGCCGAACTCCATTACGTGCGCAAGATCTTCGAAGCCGGAGCATTCCGGATAGAGCCCCCGCAGAATTACGCCGCGCTGGCCACCGGCATCGTCAAGTGGGGCGAATTCGGCATGTTGCCCGCGCTCAACGCGGCCCGCACCCCCGACCGCGCGGCGTGCATCGACGAAGACGGCGAATTCAGCTTCAAGGAGCTCGACGAAGCCGCCCACGCGGTCGCCAACGGCCTGCTCGAGAAGGGTGTCAAGGCCGGCGACGGTGTCGCCATCCTGGCCCGCAACACCCGCTGGTTCCTCGTCGCCTACTTCGGTGCAGCCCGCGTCGGCGCCCGCATCATCCTGCTGAACAGCGAGTTCTCCGGCAATCAGGTCAAAGAGGTGTCCGAGCGCGAGGGCGCCAAGCTGATCATCTACGACGACGAATACACCAAGACCGTCAGCAAAGCCGAGCCGGAATTGGGTTTCCTGCGCGCCCTGGGCACCAACCCGGACAGTGACGAGGACTCCGGCAGTGACCACGAAACGCTGGCCGAGCTGATCGAGCACAGCAGCAAGGATCCGGCGCCCAAAGCCGGCAAGCACGCGTCGATCATCATCCTGACCAGCGGCACCACCGGTACCCCGAAGGGCGCCAACCGCAGCACCCCGCCGACGTTGGCGCCGGTCGGCGGCATCCTGTCGCACGTTCCGTTCAAGGCCAACGAGATCACCTCGCTGCCGGCGCCGATGTTCCACGCGCTGGGTTTCCTGCACGCCACGATCGCCATGTTCCTGGGCTCGACGCTGGTGTTGCGGCGCAAGTTCAAGCCGCCGCTGGTGCTTGAAGACCTCGAAAAGCACAAGGCGACCGCCATGGTCGTGGTGCCGGTGATGCTCTCGCGGCTGTTGGACGCCATCGAGAAGATGGACAAGAAGCCCGATCTGTCGAACCTGAAGATCATCTTCGTGTCGGGTTCGCAGTTGGGTGGCGAGTTGGCGGCGCGCGCGCTGGAAGATTTCGGCCCGGTCATCTACAACATGTACGGCTCGACCGAGATCGCGTTCGCCACCATCGCCCGCCCGGAGGACCTGGAGAAAGACCCGTCGACGGTCGGACCGGTGGTCAAGGGCGTCAAGGTCAAGATCCTCGACGACAACGGCAAGGAGAAGCCGCAGGGTGAGGTCGGTCGGATCTTCGTGGGCAACGCCTTCCCGTTCGAGGGCTACACCGGCGGCGGCCACAAGGAGATCATCGACGGCCTGATGTCCTCGGGCGATGTCGGTTACTTCGACGAGGACGGCCTGCTCTTCGTCAGCGGCCGCGACGACGAGATGATCGTCTCCGGCGGCGAGAACGTGTTCCCCGCCGAAGTCGAGGACTGCCTGAGCGGGCATCCCGAGGTGGTCGAGGCCACCGCGATCGGCGTCGAGGACAAGGAGTACGGCCACCGGCTGCGGGCGTTCGTGGTCAAGAAGGACGGCTCCGACGTCGACGAGGACACCCTCAAGAAGCACGTGAAGGAGGAGCTGGCCCGCTACAAGGTGCCGCGCGAAGTCATCTTCCTCGACGAGCTGCCGCGCAACCCGACCGGCAAGATCCTCAAGCGCGAACTGCGCGAGCTGGACGTCGACGATAAGGAAGAGGCCAAGGACAAGGCGAAGGACCTGAACGAGAAGTCCGAGAAGAAGGGTTCCGACAAAAAAGGCGCGGACAAGAAGGGCTCGGACGAGAAGGGCTCGGACGAGAAGGGTTCGGACGAGGACGGCGACGACGCCGAGGACGGCGACGACGCCGAGTAGGGCGAGCAGACGCAAAAGCCCCCAATTCCGGTGGAATTTGGGGGCTTTTGCGTCTGATCGCGCAGGGGGCGCAGGGGGCGCAGGGGTTACGGGTCGCGGGGGAGGCCGAGCAGCCGTTCGGCGATGATGTTCAACTGCACCTCCGACGTGCCGCCGTAGATCGTGGTGGCCCGGCTGGCCAGCAGGTAGTCACCCCATTTGCCTTGCGGCGTTTCGGGATCCGCGATCACCGCATCAGAACCGAAGGACGACACCGCGAATTCGGCATAGCCCTGCCCGGTGCGCATCGACAGCAGTTTGGAGATAGCCGCCGACGGCATGGCGTCGCCCCCGGCCAGCGTCAACAACGTGGAGCGCAGGTTGAGCACCTTGGCGGCGTGCCCCTCGGCGATCAACTGGCCGGCGCGGTGCCGAGCGGTCTGGTCGAACTGCCCGTCACGGACGAACTCGACGAATGCCGGCAGGCTGGCCAGGAAGTTCAGATCGCTGCCGCCGATCGAAACCCGTTCGGCGGTAAGGGTATTGCGGCTTACCTCCCAGCCCCGGTTCGCCTCACCCAGCACGTTCTCGTCGGGCACGAACACGTCGTCGATGTAGACGGTGTTGAAGAACTCCTGCCCGGTGAGCTCACGCAGCGGCTTGACCGTCACCCCCTCGCTCTTCATGTCCAGCAGGAAATAGGTGATGCCGTTGTGCTTCGGAGCGCTCGGGTCGGTACGAGCCAATAACGCACCCCATTGCGAGAACTGCGCGGCCGTCGTCCAGATCTTCTGCCCGGTGATGCGCCAGCCGCCGTCCACCCGCGTGGCCTTGGTGGACAACCCGGCCAGGTCGGATCCCGCGCCGGGCTCGGAAAACAGCTGGCACCAGACCATTTCGCCGCGGAAGGTCGGCGGCAGGAACCTCTGCTGCTGTTCCTCGGTGCCGAACGCGACGATCGACGGGATGACCCAGGCCGCGATGCCGATCTGCGGCCGCTTGACCCGTCCGGCCGCGAACTCCTGGGCGATAATCACCTGCTCGACCGGACTGGACGCCCGGCCCCACGGCTTGGGCAGGTAGGGCAGCACCCAGCCGGCCTCCGCGATCGCGACTGTGCGCGCCGTCCGGTCCATGTCCTTGAACGCGGTCACCTCGGCCCTGATCTCCGCCCGCAACTGCTCGGTTTCCGGGTCCAGGTCGATATCCACCGCGCGCATCCCGGTGCTGGTCGCGGTGTCCACCACCCGCTGCGGGTACTCCGAGCTGCGGCCGAACGACGCGGTCAGCATCAGCGCCCGGCGGTAATAGACGTTGGTGTCGTGCTCCCAGGTGAAGCCGATGCCGCCGTGCACCTGGATGCAGTCCTGGGTGCAGCGCTGGGCGGCGGCCGGAGCCAGTGTGGCCGCCACCGCCGCGGCGAACTCGACGTGCTCGCTGCCCTCGTCCAGGGCGCGGGCGGCGTCCCATACGGCGGCGGTGGCCCGTTCGGTGTCGGCGACCATCTCGGCGCACTTGTGTTTGATGGCCTGGAACTGCCCGATCGGCCGACCGAACTGCTCACGGATCTTGGCGTAGCCCGACGCGGTGTCGGTCGCCCAGCGCGCCACGCCCACCGCCTCGGCCGAGAGCAGCGTGGTCATCAGCGCGTGGGCGGTGGTCATGCTCAGGTTGTCCAGCACCACGTCGTCGCCGACCTCGACGGCGTTGGCCCGCACGTGGGCGACGGGCCGCAGCGGATCGATACTCTGCACCGGCTCGATCTCGAGCTGCTCGGCGCGTAGCACCACCCACTCTTCGCCGCTGTCGATCGCCACCGGCAACACCAGGATCGACGCCTGCGCCGCGGCCGGCACCGCGCGGATCTCGCCGCGGATCACCAACGCGTCACCGTGCCGGGTGGCGGTCAGGGTGGAGTCCAGCGCGTAGGCGGCGATGGCTGCCCCGGATGCCAACTCTGCCAGCACCTTGGCCTCGGGGTCGTGCGCGGCGATCAGCGCGCTGGCGATCGCCGACGGCACGAACGGTCCGGGTACCGCGCCGTATCCGAATTCGGCCAGCACAATGGCCAGCTCGAGCACACCGAACCCCTGCCCGCCGACCGACTCGGCCAGGTGCACACCCGGCAGACCCTGGTCGGCGGCGGCTTGCCAGTACGGCGGCGGGTTCTGCACCGGCGTTTCCATCGCCTCGTGCAGCACCTCCGAGGGCGCTACCCGTTCGACCAGGGACCGCACCGAGTCGGCCAGGTCTTGATGTTCAGGGGTGATTGCGATCGGCATTGTTCGCCTTCCCGTGCGCGGTTTCCTCCAAGCTAACAACCGGTCGGTTGGGCGCGACTCAACCCCACCGGTTGGCGATCCACTCCGCGATGGTGTCGGCCTGCTCGTCGCGGGCGCCTGGGGTGGTGAAGTAGTGGTCGCTGTCGATCGCGGCCTGCGTCTTGTCGGTGCCGGCCAGCCCGTCGTAGATGCGCTGCGCGTCGGACGGGAAGACGCCGGTGTCGGCCTCGGCGTTGATCACCAGCGCCGGCACCGTGATGCGGGCCAGATGCGGCTCGGCGCGGGTCTGGGCCGTCCGCAGACTCCACATGCCCAGCCAGTTGCGCAGTGTGGTCGCCGCCGCGATGCCGCGCGCCGAGCGGTTCGCCTTCTCCGGAGTACCGGCATAACACGAGTTGGGTTGGCGCTTGGTCGGTTCGATATCGGGGTCGACCATGCGCGGGTCGGCCCAGGTGCGCATCACGGTGAACGGTCGATCCGAGAAGCCCGCGGCGCGAACACGTTTCAGCTCGGCTTCGGCCCAGTCGGTGATGGCGTGATTGCGCGCCACCTGCGCGGCCCGGTAACGCTCGACGAACTCCGCCGGGTACGGCGGTCGGTTGTCCCCGTCGAACAGATCCAGATCGGGATCGGTTGCGACGGGATCGTTCTCGTCGACGACCGCACCGTCCATCCAGGCGGTCAGCACGTCCGGTCGTCCTGGATGGGCTGCCGTCGCGACGTAGCCGTCGGCGGCCGGCAACTCGGTGACCCCGTCGGCGGGGCGCATGCCGTCCAGCGGGGTGACATTGGGATCCACCGCCTGCGACTGGTAGGCCGCCATCAGCGAACCGCCACCCGAGTTGCCAAGCAGCACAACTGTTTCCGCACCGGCCACGGCACGCAGCCAGCGCACCCCCACCCCGATGTCGACCAGGGCGTGGTCGAGCAGGAAACTGCTCTCGAAGCCGCGAAACCGGGTGTTCCAGCCCAGGAACCCGATGCCGCGCGTCGCGGCGTACTCGGCGAGGTAGTGCTCGGAGAAATCGATCTGGTAGTGGGTGGCGATCATCGCCACCTTCGGTCGATGCCCGGATGCGTGGTGATAGATCCCCTGGCACGGGTGTCCGCCCGCCCCGGCACGTCCGGCGGTGGGCGACGGCAACCCGATGAACTCGCGGATGACCTCGGTCAACTCGAGCGATCCTCCTCGCAGTAGATGGCCCGGTAGTAGATGTTGGCCAGCGTCCGGATGCAGGCCTGATCGTCGGGTTCCTGCGTCCGGGTCAGTTGGATGTAGCAGAACTGGTTGAACATCGCCACGATCGCCTCGGCCAGCAGCAGTGGGTCGTCGTCCGCGCAATAGCCCTGCGCCTGCGCGCGTTTGACCGATTCGGCGATGAAAGAGATTGGCAACGAGCACATTTCGGCCCAGTACTGGGCGAAGTCCTCGTTGACCGTCGCCAGTTGGGACACGCCGATCATCTCCGCGAGGCGATGCCGGTAGGTGTGCCAGTGCGCCGCCGCGGCCTGGTGGGCGCGTTCGCGATCGGACAGACCGTGCTG
This sequence comes from Mycobacterium sp. NGS22, assembly GCF_059813095.1. Lineage (NCBI taxonomy): Bacteria > Bacillati > Actinomycetota > Actinomycetes > Mycobacteriales > Mycobacteriaceae > Mycobacterium > Mycobacterium sp. NGS22. The sequence goes on along the minus strand of NZ_JCALDY010000009.1, from coordinate 52,938 downwards.
GGTCACCGTCTGCGCGCGCTGGTTGGCCTCGTCGCGGAAACGCAGCGCCCACTGCCGGACCATCGCCTCTTTCGAGTCGTAGTAGTTGTAGAACGATGCGGCGGAACGGCCCGCTTCGGCGGTGATATCCGCGATGGTGGTAGCCAGAACTCCCTTGCGCGCGATGACTTTTCGGGCGGCAGCGTCGATGGCGGCCTGGGTCCGCCGACCGCGGTGAGTCGGAAACGTGGCGGGACGGCTGCTGGGTTCTGCCGCGGCAGTCACCTCACGCACCTCCCGCAGACCTGAATCTGATGTTAGATTCAGTTTTGGATCATAGGTAGGGAGGCGCACGATGATCAAGCCGCACAACGTCAACACCGAGTTCGAACTCGGCGGGATCAACCACGTCGCGCTGGTGTGCTCGGACATGGCCCGCACCGTGGACTTCTACAGCAACGTCCTGGGCATGCCGCTGATCAAGTCGCTCGACCTGCCCGGTGGCGCGGGGCAGCACTTCTTCTTCGACGCGGGCAACGGCGACTGCGTGGCGTTCTTCTGGTTCGCCGAGGCCGCCGACCGGGTGCCGGGGCTGAGTTCGCCGGGCGCGCTGCCGGGCCTGGGTGACATCACCAGCGCGGTGAGCACCATGAACCATCTCGCGTTCCACGTGCCGGCCGAGAAGTTCGACGCCTACCGGCAGCGGCTGAAGGACAAGGGCGTACGGGTGGGTCCGGTGCTCAACCACGACGAAAGCCCGATGCAGGTCGCCGCCAAGGTGCACCCCGGCGTGTACGTGCGCTCGTTCTACTTTCAGGACCCCGACGGGATCATGTTGGAGTTCGCCTGCTGGGTGCGGGAATTCACCGATGCCGACACCCCGGCGGTGCCCAGGACGGCGGCCGACCGGCGACCGCCGGTAGCGGCTGCGCCTTAGGTGGCGACTCCGGCCTTCCCGATCAGGCCGTACAGGCCCGGGTTGGTGAGCTCGCTGACCAGCAGCGTCAATTGGTCGACGAGTTGATCGGGCTCGAGCCGGATGTCGCTGGCCAACCAGGCACTGATGGCCTGTCCGACGCCGCCCACCGCGAAGTGCGCACCCATCTTGAGGCGCTCGTTTGCTGCTATCTGCAGTGCGCTGGCCGCGTACTGGCCGGACAGCAGGGCGAACAGGGCGGTGGACTCGGCGCGTTTGCGGATCACCACGGGGTCCGCGAGTTGGTTGCTGAACACCAAGCGGCCGACACGCGCGTCGTCGGCGATGGTGTTGACGATATTGGCCATCCCGGCGCGGGACTGCTCATGCGGCGGGGCCGCCATCACCGCGGCCTGCGTCTTTCCCGCCAGATCGGCGATGATCCAGTCGAAAACAGCGCCGATGAACTCGTCTTTCTCGGTGAAGTTCTCATAGAAATAGCGGGTGGCCACCCCGGCCTCTCGGCAGATGCTGCGAACGGTCACCGTGGACAGATCCTGCTGCTCGGCGCCCAGCAGGTCCAGACCCGCCGCCAGCAGCTTTCGCCGCCGCTCAGCTGAGCGCACCGCGGCGTCGATGCCGCGGTACGGCCGCGCGCGGGCACCCTCACTGTCCGGAGCCATGGGACACATCTTGACACATGTGCAAGAGCGGACAAATATCTGAGAACACATGTTTTTACAATTTGCGGACAAAAAATGTGCGAAAGGGCCGTCAAATGGCGATTCATGAGGCGGCTCCGCAGCGGCGTCGACATGTCGAGCGGGCCGTGTCGGATCCGGCCCGGACGGTCCGAACGTCCGGCAAGCGACGGTCGGGTATCGACGACGGCATGATGGGAGTGGCGCTGCTGGCCGGGCCTGCCAACGTGATCATGCAATTGGCCCGGCCGGGGGTCGGCTACGGCGTGATGGAGAGCCGCGTCGAGAGCGGGCGCATCGACCTGCATCCGATCAAGCGGGCGCGCACCACCTTCACCTACCTGGCTGTTGCCACGGCCGGAAGTGACAGCCAGAAGGCGGCCTACCGGCGCGCGGTGAATCGGGCCCACGCCCAGGTCCGCTCCACTCCCGAGAGCCCCGTGTCGTACAACGCCTTCGATCCCGCGTTGCAGCTGTGGGTGGCCGCTTGCCTCTACAAGGGCGGTGTCGACGTCTACCGCACGTTCGTCGGAGAGCTCAGCGACGAGGACGCCGACCGTCACTACCAAGAGTCGATGACATTGGGCACCACCTTGCAGGTGCCGCCGGAGATGTGGCCGGCCGACCGTGCGGCCTTCGACGAGTACTGGCAGGAGTCGCTGGGCAAGGTGCACATCGACGACGCGGTGCGCGCCTATCTGTACCCGATCGCCGTCGCGCGCATCAAACGGCTGCCCATGCCGGGCCTGCTGCGTGCGATCCCGGAGAACATCGCCCTGCTGATCACCACGGGTTTTCTGCCGCAACAGTTCCGCGACGAGATGCAGTTCCCATGGGACGCCGGCCGGCAACTCCTGTTCGACCAGTTGATGGCGTTGATAAAGATCAGCAACGGCCTGATGCCGCGGTTCGTCCGGCAGTTCCCGTTCAACGTGTTGCTGTGGGACCTCGACCGGCGGATCCAGGCCGGTCTCCCGCTCGTCTAGCACCGCACGGACGTCGTCCGAACCCAAGCCGAATTCGGCCGCCGACACTTCCCGTACAGGACTTGCGCTCGATCCTGCCATGGTGTCGAATGGCTGATAATGAAAATCATATTCATCAACCGGTCCGGCTGAGATGCCGGTCTGGCTCGCGTCGCCGCCGGAGGTGCACTCGGCGTTGCTCAGCAGTGGACCCGGACCGGGCCCGCTGCTGTCGGCCGCCACGGCATGGTCGGCGCTGAGCACCGAATACACCGAGGTTGCCGACGAACTGATGGCGCTGCTGGGTGCGGTGCAGGGCGGGGCCTGGGCGGGGCCGACCGCCGTGCAATACGTCGCGGCGCACGTGCCGTACCTGGCTTGGCTGACACAAGCCAGCGCCCACAGTGCCAACGCCGCTGCCCAGCACGAGACCGCGGCCGCCGCTTACACCACCGCACTGGCCGGGATGCCGACGCTGGTCGAGTTGGCAACCAACCACGCGGTCCACGGGATCCTGGTCGCGACCAACTTCTTCGGAATCAACACCATCCCGATCGCGCTGAACGAGGCCGACTACGCGCGGATGTGGGTCCAGGCGGCCACCACGATGGCGTCCTACGACGCGGTGGCCACCGCCGCGGTCGCGTCGACGCCGCAGACCACCGCCGCACCGGAGATCGTCCACGCCGACGACGACCACGACCACGACGACGAGCACGAGGGTGAGGACGGCCACGAGGGTCACGACCATGGCGACCCGACCCAACTGGACTACCTCGTCGCCGACCTGCTGCGCGCCCTGACCAACGGGCAAATCGACTGGAATCCCCTGGAAGAGACCCTCAACGGGATCCACATGCACGACATCACCGACGCCACGCAGCCCATCTGGTGGGTAGCGCGGTCGTTGGAGTTCGGGCAGCAGTTCGAAACGTTCGTCCAGGAGCTGTTCACCGACCCCGCCGGCGCCATCGAGTACGTGGTTCAGCTGGCCGAATTCGACTGGCCGACCCACCTGGCCCAACTTGCCCCGCTGCTGCAGTCCCCGCAGTTGTTCGCCGCCGCGATGGGCGGCGCCGTGGCCAATCTGGGTGCGGTCTCCGGTTTCGCCGGCCTGGCCGGTCTGGGCGCCATCCAGCCCGCCGCGATCCCGGTCGCGCTCGCACCGGTTGGCGCGGGACCCGTGCTGCCCGCTGTCGGGACCGCCGCCCCGTCCGTCGTCGCCTCGGCCGCACCCGTGGCCCCGGCGCCGACGACCTCGACCGTGGCCAGCTCGGTCACCAGCGCCGGACCGCCGCCCCCGGCGCCCGCCGCAGCCGCCGGCCCGGGTTTTCCCTTCCTGGTCGGTGGGGGACCCGGCATCGGCTTCGGTTCGGGGATGAGCGCCGGCGCCAGCGCCAGCAGGAAGGCTTCCGAGCCCGACGCCGCCGCGGTCGCCGCGGCCGCCGCCGCACGCGAGCAGGCTCGCCAACGCCGACGGCGGCGTTCGGCGCTGCACGAGCACGGCGACGAGTTCGCCGACATGAATGTCGATGTCAACCCGGACTGGGGCGCACCGCCGGAAACCGAATGGGTCGGTGCTTCGGATCGCGGCGCCGCAAACCTGGGCTTCACCGGCACCGTGCACCGCGAAGCAGCCGGTGCGGCGGCCGGGCTGACGGCCCTGGCCGGCGACGAATTCGGCGGCGGTCCACGGGTGCCGATGCTGCCCGGCAGCTGGGATGCGGATCGCGGCTGAACTTCGGCGGGCACGCGTAAGGTCGGGCGGGTGCGAAGCGAAGGTGACAGCTGGGACATCACCACGAGCGTCGGGTCGACGGCGCTGTTCGTGGCCACCGCGCGGGCGCTGGAGGCGCAGAAGCCCGACCCGCTGGCCGTCGACCCGTACGCGGAATTGTTCTGCCGCGCCGTCGGCGGTTCCTGGGCTGAGGTCCTGGACGGTCAGGCGCCCGACCACGAGTTGCTCAGCGAAGACTTCGGCCGGCACTTCGTCGACTTCCAGGGCGGTCGCACCAGATATTTCGACGCGTACTTCCAGCGCGCCGCCGCCGCCGGCGCCCGACAGGTCGTCATCCTGGCGGCCGGACTGGACTCCCGGGCCTACCGGCTGCCCTGGCCGGACGGGACGACGATCTTCGAGCTGGACCAGCCGCAGGTGCTCGACTTCAAGCGCGAGGTGCTCGCCGAGCACGGTGTGCAACCCCGCGCCGAGCGCCGGGAGATCGCCGTCGATCTGCGCGACGACTGGTCACAAGCGTTGCAGGACAACGGATTTGACCCCACCCAGTTCTCGGCCTGGATCGCCGAGGGACTGCTGATCTATCTTCCGGCCGCTGCTCAGGAGGCGCTGTTCACCGGCATCGACGCGCTGGCCGCCCTCGGCAGTCACGTCGCCGTCGAGGACGGCGCTCCGCTGCCCCAGGACGAATACGAAGCCAAGGTCGAAGAGGAGCGCGCCGACCCGGAAGCCAACCAGCGTCCCTTCTTCCAGTTGGTCTACAACGAACAGTGCGCCCCCGCCGCCGAGTGGTTCGGTCAGCACGGGTGGACGGCCGTCGGCACGCCACTGAACGACTACCTGCGTGAGGTGGGCCGGCCGGTACCCGGGCCGGAGTCCGAGGCCGCGCCGATGTTCGCCCGCAACAGTCTGGTCAGCGCCGCCAAGCCGTAGCCGGCCCCCGGCGCGGGCAACGACCCCCGCCGTTGTTAATGAAAATCATATTCAGTAAGCTGTGTACCTGGGCGGCCGCTCAGTGCGGCCAGCGCAAGAAATGCTGGTCAGACGTGCCAAGACGGGAATTGATGTGGCGAAGCGCACGCGATCGACCGCCTCGACAGTTAGCTTAGGGAATGCTAACTTCGTGAGGCTAACCGCAGGCGGAGTCGGCCAGCGGTGATCTTTTCTTCCAAAAGAAGGCGGGGCGTGAACGCGGTGATATCGGCATGATTGGGGCTCAGCCCCGCGCATCCCGGACCGACGGCAGGGTCGACGAGGACGTGGTCAGCAGATTCGCCACGTGCTGCCGCGCCCTGGGCATCGCGGTCTACGAACGGCAGCGCCCGGCGGATCTGAGCGCGGCGCGATCGGGATTCAGCGCGCTCACCCGGATCGCCCACGACCAGTGCGACGCGTGGACCGGCCTGGCCGCTTCCGGCGACACGTCCAAGCGTGTGCTGGAACAGGTTTCGCGCACCGCGGCGACGGCCGGAGTGTTGCAGCGGCAGGTCGAGCTGGCCCGCGGTGCCCTCGGGTTCCGCTACGACACTGGCCTGTATCTGCAGTTCCGTGCCACCAGTCCCGACGACTTCCACCTCGCCTACGCGGCCACCCTGGCATCCGACGGGGAGTTTGCCCAGGCATACGACATCGTCAGCCGCATCGCCGAGCGCCGCCCCCAGTCGCGTGAGGCGCGCTGGATCGCGGTGGTCATCAACTATCGGGCCGAACGCTGGTCGGACGTCGTCAAGCTGCTCACCCCGATCGTCAACGACACCGACCTCGACGCGGCGTTCGCGCACGCGGTGAAGATCGCCCTGGGTACCTCGCTGGCCCGGCTGGGGATGTTCGCTCCCGCGCTGTCCTACCTCGAGGAGCCCGAGGGTCCGATCGCCGTGGCGGCGGTCGACGGCGCGCTGGCCAAAGCTCTCGCGCTGCGGGCGCACGTCGACGAAGAAGCCGCCAGCGACGTGCTGCACGAGCTCTACGCGGCCAACCCGGAGAACGAAGAGATCGAGCAGGCGCTGTCCGACCCCAGCTTCGGAATGGTCACCACCACCGCGGCCCGCATCGAAGCGCGGACCGACCCGTGGAGCCGCGACACCGAACCCAGCGACGCCGACTTCGTGGACCCGGGCGCACGGGAACGTAAGGCCGCGTTGCTGGCCGAAGCGGAGGTGGCGCTCAACGAGTTCATCGGCCTGAACGAGGTGAAGAATCAGGTTGCCCGGCTCAAGAGTTCGGTCGCCATGGCCGTACTGCGCCAGCAACGCGGACTCACCGTCGCCCAGCGCACCCACCACCTGGTGTTCGCCGGCCCGCCCGGGACGGGTAAGACCACCATCGCCCGGGTGGTGGCGAAGATCTATTGCGGCCTGGGACTGCTGAAGCGGGAGAACATCCGCGAGGTGCACCGCGCCGACCTGATCGGCCAGCACATCGGTGAGACCGAGGCCAAGACCAACGCGATCATCGACAGCGCGCTGGACGGGGTGCTGTTCCTCGACGAGGCGTATGCCCTGGTGGCCACCGGAGCCAAGAACGACTTCGGTCTGGTGGCCATCGACACGCTATTGGCGCGCATGGAGAACGACCGCGACCGGCTGGTGGTCATCATCGCCGGATACCGCGCCGACCTCGACAAGTTCCTGGACACCAACGAGGGTCTACGGTCCCGGTTCACCCGCAGCATCGACTTCCCGTCGTACCAGCCGTCGGAGTTGACCGAGATCGCAAATCTCATGGCGCAGCAACGCGACAGCATGTTCGAACAGGCGGCACTCGACGACATGCAGCGGCTCTTCACTCACCTGGCCGAGACGTCGTCGCCGGACAGCAACGGGATCGACCGGCGCAACCTGGACATCGCCGGCAACGGCCGTTTCGTACGAAACGTGGTCGAGCGTTCGGAAGAAGAGCGTGAGTTCCGGCTCGATCATTCCGAACAAGCCGGCACGGGTGAGTTCACCGACGAGGACTTGATGACAATCACCGCTCAAGACGTCGGCAATACGGTGGCCCCGCTGCTGCGTGGCCTCGGGCTGTCGGTGCCGGCATGAGCAAGAACGACTCCGACAACGAATGGGGTGACGACCGCCGTTCGTTCGCGTCCCGGACTCCGGTCAACGACAACCCCGACAAGGTCGAGTACCGTCGTGGCTTCGTCACCCGCCACCAGGTGACCGGCTGGCGGTTCGTGATGCGCCGCATCGCCTCGGGAATCGCGTTGCACGACACCAGGATGCTGGTCGACCCGCTGCGGACCCAGTCCCGGGCCGTGCTGATGGGTGTGCTGCTGCTGATCACCGGATTGCTTGGCTGCTTTGTGTTTTCGCTGATCCGGCCCAACGGGCAGGTCGGCAACAACGCGGTCCTGGCCGACCGGTCCACCGCCGCGCTCTATGTGCGGGTCGGCGACCAGCTGCATCCGGTGCTGAACCTGACCTCCGCCCGCCTGATCGCCGGTCAGCCGGTCAACCCCACCACGGTGAAAAGCGCTGAGCTGGACCGCTTTCCGCGCGGCAACCTGGTCGGCATCCCGGGTGCCCCGGAACGCATGGTGCAGAGCAGCGCCCGCGACGCCGCCTGGACGGTGTGTGACGCCGTCACCGGGCAGCCTGGCCGCGGCGCGCGCAGCACCGGCGTGACCGTCATTGCGGGCAAGCCGTACAGCGACGGCACCCGCGCAGCCGCGATCGGCTCGACCCAGGCTCTGCTGGTGGACGCAGCCTCTTCGGGAGGGAACGGAACCTGGCTGCTGTGGGACGGCAAGCGCAGCCGGATCGACCTGGCCGACCGCGCGGTCACCAACGCGCTGGGCTTGGGCACCGAGGTGCCCGCACCGCGACCCATAGCCGCCGGATTGTTCAACGCCATACCGGAATCGGCGCCGCTGACCGCACCACCCATCCCCAACGCGGGTGCTCCGGCCGGCTTCGCGCTCCCCGCGCCGATCGGCGGGGTCGTGGTGGCCTACTCGCTGGACAAGGCCGGCTCGGACACGTTCTACGCCGTGCTGCCCGACGGTCTGCAGTCGATCTCACCGGTGCTGGCCTCGGTCTTGCGCAACACCAATTCCCATGGCCTGCAACAACCGCCGCGGCTGGGTGCCGACGAGGTCGCCAAGCTGCCGGTGTCGCGGCTGCTGGACACCTCGCGCTACCCCGCCCAACCGGTCACCGTCGTCGACGCCGCCAGCAGCCCCGTCGCCTGCGCGTTCTGGAGCAAGCCGAACGGCGCTGCCACCAGCTCGCTGACGTTGCTCTCGGGTTCGGCGCTGCCGGTCACAGAGGGTGTGCGGACCGTCGAACTGGTCGGCGGCGGGGCGAAAGTCGCGCTCACCCCCGGCACCGGATACTTCACCCAGACCGCGGGCGGGGGTCCGGCGGCGCCGGCCACCGGTTCACTGTTCTGGGTATCCGACACCGGTGTCCGGTACGGCATCGACACCGAGTCCGACCGGTCCGGGGTCAACGGCAAAACGGTTGAGGCGCTTGGCCTCAAGTCGCCGCCGCTGGCCATCCCGTGGTCGGTCCTGTCCTTGTTCGCAACTGGCCCGACGCTGTCGCGCGCCGATGCGCTGCTGGCGCATGACGGTTTGCCGCCGGACAGCCGACCGGGCCATCCGGTAGCCGCCGAAGGGGAGCCCCGATGAGCAGACTGATCTTCGAGGCGCGCCGGCGGTTGACGCCGCCGAGTGCCCGCAAGGGAACCATCACCATCGAGGCGCCGCCGGAGCTGCCGCGGGTGATCCCGCCGTCGCTGTTCCGGCGGGCGATGCCGTACCTGATCGGGATCCTGATCGTCGGCATGATCGTCGCGTTGTTCGCCACCGGCATGCGGTTGATCTCGCCGCAGACGCTGTTCTTCCCGTTCGTGCTGCTGCTTGCCGCGACCGCGCTCTACCGCGGCGACAGCAACAAGATGCGCACCGAAGAAGTCGACGCCGAGCGGGCCGACTATCTGCGGTACCTGTCGGTGGTCCGGGACAACATCCGCGCCCAGGCCGCCGAGCAGCGCGCCGCCGCGCAGTGGTCGCACCCCGAGCCCGAAGCACTGGCCGCGGTGCCCGGATCCCGTCGGCAGTGGGAGCGCGACCCGCACGACCCCGACTTCCTGGTGCTACGCGCCGGTCGGCATTCCGCGCCGTTGACCACGGCGCTGCGGGTCAACGACACCGCCGACGAGGTCGACCTGGAACCGGTGTCGCACAGCGCATTACGCAGCCTGCTGGACACCCAGCGCACCGTGCCGGACGTACCGGCCGGCATCGACCTGAGCAAGGTCTCCCGAATCAGCGTGCTGGGCGACAGCGCAGACGTCCGCGGGGCGGTACGTGCCTGGATCGCCCAGGCGGTGACCTGGCATGACCCGACGGTGCTCGGTGTGGCGCTGGCCTCCCGCGATCTGGAGACCGACGACTGGTCGTGGCTGAAGTGGTTGCCGCACGTCGACATTCCCGGCCAGGTCGACGGTGTCGGTCCGGCCCGCTACCTCACCACCGATCCCGACGAGCTGATCGACCTGTTGGAGCCTGCCCTCGACGAGCGCCCCGCGTTCACCGGGCAGCCGGTGGATGCGTTGCGGCACTTGCTGATTGTTGTCGACGATCCCGACTACGACCTGACCGGTTCGCCGCTGTCGGCCGGTCGGGCCGGCGTCACGGTGCTGCACATCTCGGCCACGCCGCCAAACCGCGAGCAGTACTCGGACCCGGAGAAGCCGATCCTTCGGGTCGCCCACGGCAGCATCGACCGGTGGCAGACCGGCGGCTGGCAGCCCTATATCGACGCCGCCGACCTGTTCGGCGCCGACGACGCGGCACACCTGGCCCGTCGGCTGTCCCGGTGGGACTCCAACCCGACGCATACCGGGCTGCGCTCGGCGGCCACGCGCGGCGCGAATTTCACCACCCTGCTGGGCATTTCGGATGCGTCCCGGCTGGACGTTCCCGCCCTGTTCGCGCCGCGACGCCGCGACGACGAGTTGCGGGTGCCGATCGGCGTCACCGCCACGGGCGAGCCGCTGATGTTCGACCTCAAGGACGAGGCCGAGGGCGGGATGGGTCCGCACGGCCTGATGATCGGTATGACCGGTTCGGGCAAGTCGCAGACGTTGATGTCGATTCTGTTGTCGCTGTTGACCACTCACTCCGCCGACCGGCTGATCGTCATCTACGCCGACTTCAAGGGTGAGGCCGGGGCCGACAGCTTCCGCAACTTCCCGCAGGTGGTCGCGGTCATCTCCAACATGGCCGAGAAGAAGTCGTTGGCCGACCGGTTCGCCGACACGCTGCGCGGCGAGGTGGCCAGGCGCGAGATGCTGCTGCGCGAGGCGGGCCGCCGGGTGCAGGGCAGCGCGTTCAACTCGGTGACCGAGTACGAAGCCGCCCAGGCCGGCGGGCATGACCTGCCGCCCATCCCAACGCTTTTCGTGGTCGCCGACGAGTTCACCCTGATGCTGGCCGACCACCCGGAATACGCGGAGTTGTTCGACTACGTGGCCCGCAAGGGGCGCTCGTTCCGCATCCACATCCTGTTTGCGTCGCAGACACTGGACGTCGGCAAGATCAAGGACATCGACAAGAACACCTCCTACCGGATCGGTCTGAAGGTGGCCAGTCCCAGTGTGTCGCGCCAGATCATCGGAGTGGAGGACGCCTACCACATCGAGTCGGGCAAGGAGCACAAGGGCATCGGGTTCCTGGTGCCCGCGCCGGGTGCCACCCCGATCAAGTTCCGCTCCACCTACGTCGACGGCATCTACGAGCCGCCGCAGGCCGCGAAAACCCTGGTGGTGCAGTCGGTTCCGGAGCCCAAGCTGTTCACCGCCGGCCCGGTGGAACCCGATCCGGGCACCGTGATCACCGGAGCCGAGGACGACGAACCGATCGGTCCGCCGCGCAAGCTGATCGCGACCATCGGCGAGCAACTGGCCGCATACGGGCCCAAGGCGCCGCAGCTGTGGCTGCCGCCGCTGGACGAGCCGATCCCGCTGACCTCGGTGCTGGCGCGGGCCGGCGTGCCGGCCCGGCAGTGGCGCTGGCCGCTCGGCGAGGTGGACAAGCCCTTCGAGATGCGCCGCGACCCGCTGGTGTTCGACGCGACGTCGTCGGCCGGCAACGTGGTGATCCACGGCGGCCCCAAGTCCGGCAAATCCACTGCGCTGCAGACATTCATCATGTCGGCTGCCAGCCTGCACTCGCCGCGCGACGTCACCTTCTACTGCCTGGACTACGGCGGCGGTCAGCTACGCGCGTTGGAAGGCCTGGCCCATGTCGGCAGTGTCGCCTCGGCGCTCGAACCCGAACGCATCCGCCGCACCTTCGGCGAGCTGGAGCAGCTGCTGCTGTCCCGTCAGCAGCGCGAGGCGTTCCGGGACCGTCCCGCGAACGGACACGGCCACCGCCTGGACAAGGACGACGGGTTCGGCGAGGTCTTCCTCGTCATCGACAACCTGTACGGTTTCGGCCGCGACAACGTCGACCAGTTCAACACTCGAAACCCGTTGCTGGCCAAGGTGACCGAACTGGTCAACGTCGGCCTGGCCTACGGCATCCACGTGGTCATCACCACGCCCAGCTGGCTGGAGGTGCCGCTGGCGATGCGCGACGGGCTTGGTCTGCGCCTGGAGCTCAAGCTGCACGACGCGCGGGACAGCAACGTGCGGGTGACCGGGGCACTGAGCCGTCCGGCCGACGCCGTCCCGCACGACCTGCCGGGTCGCGGGTTGACCATGGCCGCCCAGCATTTCCTGTTCGCCGAACCGGAGTTGGAGCAGATCCCGGCGATCAACGCCCGTTACCCGGGCCAGTCGGCGCCGCCGGTGCGGTTGCTGCCCACCGACCTCGCGCCGGCAGCGGTGGGTGCGCTGTACCGGGGACCGGAGCAGGTGGTGATCGGCCAGCGCGAAGAGGACCTCGCGCCGGTGGTGCACGACTTCGCCGAGAATCCGCTGTTGATGGTGTTCGGCGACAGCAAGTCGGGCAAGACCACCCTGCTGCGCCACATCATCCGCACCGTCCGGGAGAACTCGACTTCCGACCAGGTGGCCTTCACCGTGCTGGACCGCCGGTTGCACCTCGTCGACGAACCGCTGTTCGCCGACAACGAGTACACCGCCAACATCGACCGGATCACCCCGGCGATGATCGGGCTGGCCAACCTCATCGAGGCACGCCGGCCACCGGCCGGTCTGTCACCGGCCGAGTTGTCGCGCTGGACATTCCAGGGCCACACCCACTACTTGATCATCGACGACGTCGACCAGATCCCGGACTCCGCCGCGACCTCCGGCCCTTACCTCGGACAGCGGCCCTGGACCCCGCTGATCGGGCTGCTCGGGCAGGCCGCCGACCTGGGACTGCGGGTGATCGTGACCGGCCGGGCGTCCGGGTCGTCGCACGCGTTGATGACCAACCCGTTGCTGCGCAGGTTCAACGACCTGCAGGCGACGACATTGATGCTGGCCGGAAACCCGCAGGACAGCGGCAAGATCCGGGGCCAGCGGTTCAGTCGGCTACCGGCGGGGCGGGCCATATTGCTCACCGACAGCGATTACCCGACCTACGTGCAACTGGTCAACCCGCTCGTCGGTGCGGCGGCGATATCCGGTGAGACGCAACAGAAGGGAAGTCAGTCATGACGCTGCGAGTGGTTCCTGAAGGATTGGCCGGCGCCAGCGCCGCGGTGGAGGCGCTGACGGCGCGTCTGGCCGCCGCGCACGCCGCCGCGGCGCCGTTGATCACCGCGGTGGTGCCGCCGGCGGCGGACCCGGTGTCGTTGCAGACCGCCGCCGGGTTCAGTGCGCAGGGGCAGGAGCACGCCGCGGTGGCGGCCCAGGGTGTCGAAGAGCTGGGTCGTGCCGGCGTCGGTGTCGGCACGGCCGGCGCCAGTTACCTCGCCGGTGACGCGGCGGCCGCTGCGACGTACGGGATCGCGGGCGGCTGAATATGAGCTCCCCCATGGGGCCGGTCTGGATCGCCTCGCCGCCTGAGGTGCATTCGGCGTTGCTCAGTAGTGGTCCTGGACCGGCGTCGCTGTTCGCGGCGGCCGGGGCCTGGAACGCGCTCAGCGCCGAATATGCCGCGACGGCAGCCGAACTCAGTGGTCTCGTGGCGGCAGTTCAAGCGGGCGCCTGGCAGGGCGCGACCGCCGAACGGTATGTGGCCGCACATCAGCCCTACATCGCGTGGCTGCACCAGGCCGGCGCCGACGCCGCGGGAACGGCGGCGCAGCACGAGATCGCGGCTTCGGCCTACACCACCGCGCTCGCGGCGATGCCCACGCTGGCGGAACTGGCCGCCAACCACATCGCGCACGGCGTGCTGGTGGCCACGAACTTCTTCGGTGTCAACACCATTCCGATCGCCCTCAACGAGGCCGACTACCTGCGGATGTGGTTGCAGGCCGCGGCCACGATGGGTCTTTACCAGGCGGCGACGGGCGCGGCGTTGGCCACTGCGCCGCGTGCCACCGCGGCACCGGCGATCGTCAGCCCCGCTGCGGAGGCCGCGGCCGCCGACTCGGGTTCGCAGTTCGACATCCTGCAGATCATCGTCAATCTCCTGCGCGACTACGTGCTACTGCTGCCCGACGGCCCACTGCTGTGGGACTTCCTGTCCAATCCGCTGCCGGCGATCCAGCAGATGATCATCGACTTCGCCACGAACCCGCAAGCCGCACTGGTCACCTGGTGGCCGCTGCTGTTCGCGCTGGGATATCAGGCGTTCTTCCAGCCCGTCGGCTGGACCTTCTGGGGCATGGTGGCGACGTCGCCGGCGTGGCTGCCGACGTTGGCCGCCGTCGGGTTGGGCAGCCTGGGGCTGCTGAACCTGATCCGGGTCGACGTGATCCCCGAGATCCCGGCCGAACAGGCGCCCGTCCCGATCGCCGGCACCGCGCCGCACAGCGTCGGCGTGGCCGGGCTCGCCCCGACCGTCGCAAGCCCGGCCGGCACGCCGGCGCCGGCACCCGCGGCCGCTGCGCCCGCCGGTACGGTCACGGCGACCGCGGCCCCGGCGGCGACGGCTTTCCCGTACGTGGTTGCCGGGCCCGACGGCTGGGGACCGGGCCTGGGTCCGACGGTGGGCGGCCGCGCCGCGGCCAAGGCGCCGGCAGCCACCATTCCCGCGGCCGGGGCGGCGGCGGCCAGCGGCGCGGCGGCTCGGGCCAAGCGACGCCGGCGCGCGCCTCAGCACCAGCACGGCGACGAGTTCCTGGACCTGGATTCGGCCGTCGACCCCATCTGGGACGACGACGCGCAGGCTTCCCGGAGCGGCGCCGGCAGGTTCGGCTTCGCGGGCACGATACCCAGGGAGACACTGCTGCAGGCCGCCGGGCTGACGGCACTGGCCGGCGACGAATTCGGCGGTGGCCCAAAGGTTCCCATGATGCCGGGCACCTGGGAACAGGCCGGGGAGGAAGGGGGGCCGGAAAGTCAGCGAGACGAACTACCGCGTGCGGGTCGTTAGAGGGATTCGGAGTCAGGGAAAGGGAAAGGGAGAGTCATGAGTTTGTTGGATGCTCATATTCCGCAGTTGGTGTCCTCGCAGTCGGCGTTCGGCGCCAAGGCGGGGTTGATGCGGCACACGATCGGTCAGGCGGAGCAGGCCGCGATGTCGGCGCAGGCGTTTCACCAGGGGGAGTCCGCGGCGGCGTTTCAGGCTGCGCACGCCCGGTTCGTGGAGGTCGCGGCACGGGTGAACACGTTGCTCGACATCGCCCAGGCCAACCTGGGCGAGGCGGCCGGTACCTATGTGGCCGCCGATGCCGCGGCCGCGTCGACCTACACCGGTTTCTGAGCCGGCTCAGACGAGAAAGGGTTTTCTGATGTCGCAGATCATGTACAACTACCCGGCGATGCTCGCTCATGCCGGGGACATGGCGGGTTATGCCGGCACCATGACGGGTTTGGGGGCCGACATCTCCGCCGAGCAGGCCGCGTTGCAGAACGCCTGGCAGGGTGACACCGGGCTGACGTATCAGGCCTGGCAGGTGCAGTGGAACCAGGCCATGGAGGACCTGGTGCGGGCCTATCAGTCGATGGCCAGCACCCACGAGGCCAACACCATGGCGATGCTGGCCCGCGACGGTGCCGAAGCCGCCAAGTGGGGCGGCTAGCGCCGACCTTGGACGCAATGCCCAATGCCGTCGAGCTGACGGTCGACCAGGCGTGGTTCATCGCGGAAACTGTTGAAGCGGGCAGCTTTCCGTGGGTGCTGGCCATCACGACGCCGTATCGTGACGCCGCGCAGCGAACCGCGTTCTTCGACCGGCAGGCCGACGAGCTGACCCGGATGGGGTTGATGACCGGGGATGTCGTCAACCCGCGGGTCGCCGACTGGATCAAAGTGGTGTGTTTCCCGGACCGTTGGCTCGACCTGCGTTACCTGGGACCCACCCGTCCCGACGGCAGCAGCGACATGCTGCGCGGCATCGTCGCGCAGCGCGCCGGCCGGACCGTGGTGGCGCTGCGCAGCGCCCAGCTGGTGACTTTCACGGCGATGGACATCGACGACCCGCGGGCGCTGGTTCCCGTTCTGGGCGTCGGACTGTCGCAGCGACCACCCGCCCGGTTCGACGAGTTCAGCATGCCGACCCGGGTGGGTGCCCGGGCCGACGAGCGACTGCGTTCGGGCGCGCCGCTCGCCGAAGTCCTCGAGTACCTGGGCATTCCGGCTTCGGCGCGGCCGGTGGTCGAGTCGGTCTTCTCCGGGCAGCGCAGCTACGTGGAGGTCGTCGCGGGCTGCAACCGGGACGGCCGGCACACCACCACCGAGGTGGGCATGAGCATCGTCGACACCGCGGCGGGACGGGTCCTGGTCAGCCCGTCCCGCGCGTTCGACGGCGAATGGGTCTCGACGTTCGCACCCGGAACCCCGTTCGCGACCGCCGTCGCGATCGAACAACTGACTTCCTATTTGCCGGACGGGGACTGGTTCCCCGGACACCGGCTGTCCCGAGACTTCTCGGCACAGACCACGTAACACACATCAAGAGAAAACGGAGAGCACGATGTTGCAGCAACGGCACCCACGAACCGAGGTCCGGTGACGGCCGGCACCGTCATGCCGATCGTCCGCGTCGCAATCCTCGCGGACAGTCGGTTGACGGAGATGGCCTTGCCCGCCGAGCTGCCGCTGCGCGAAATCCTGCCCGCGGTACAGCGTTTGGTGGTTCCGGCCACCAATGACGCCGGCGAGGCCGGTGACGCGGGCGCGGCCACCCACCTGAGCCTGGCACCTGTTGGCGGGGCGCCGTTCAGCCTGGACGCCAGCCTGGACACCGTCGGCGTGGTGGACGGTGACCTGCTGGCGTTGCAGCCGGTGCCCGCCGGTCCGGCCGCGCCGGGCATCGTCGAGGACATCGCCGACGCGGCCATGATCTTCTCCACCTCGCGGCGCAATCCGTGGGGCACCAGGCACATCCAGCGCGGTGCGCTGGCCGCGGTGATCGGTGTGACCCTGGTGGCGACCGGCCTGGCCGTCACCCATCGCGTCGCGACCGGAGCACTCGGCGGCCTGGTCGCGGTCAGTGCGATCGCCGCGCTCGTCGCGATCACCGGGCTGCTGATCACGGCGCGTTCCCCGCGCACCGGGATCGCGCTGTCGATCACCGCTCTGGTACCGATCGCCGGTGCGCTGGCGCTGGCGGTGCCCGGCAGCTTCGGCGCCGCACAGGTGTTGCTGGCCGCGGCGGGCGTCGCCGCCTGGTCGCTGGTCGCCCTGATCGTGCCCAGCGCGGAGCGCGAGCGCGCCGTGGCACTGTTCACCACCACGGCCGTGGTGGGGCTCGCGGTGGCACTGGCCGCCGGCGCCGAATTGCTCTGGCAGCCACCGCTGCTCACGATCGGCTGCGGGCTGATTGTCGCGGCGCTGCTGATCACCATCCAGGCGGCCCAACTCTCGGCGCTGTGGGCCCGGTTCCCGCTGCCCGTCATCCCGGCACCCGGAGACCCGACGCCGGCGCCGCCGTCGTCGCGGGTGCTCGAGGATCTGCCGCGGCGGGTGCGGATCGGCGACGCCCACCAGAACGGGTTCATCGCCGCGGCCGTGCTGCTCAGTGTCGCCGGCTCGGTGGCCATCGCGCTGCGTCCGGAGACGTTGAGCGTGGCGGGTTGGTACGTGGTCGGCGCGACGTCGCTGGCGGCTACGCTGCGCGCGCGGGTGTGGGACTCCGCCGCCTGCAAAGCCTGGCTGCTCGCCCAGCCGTTCCTGGTGGCCGGCACGCTGCTGGTGCACTACACCGCGACCGGCCGTTACGTCGCTGCCCTGGGCGCGGTTGCGGTGCTCGTCGTGCTGGTGCTGGTGTGGGTCGTGGTGGCGCTGAACCCGGCCGTCGCCTCGCCGGACAGCTACTCGCTGCCGCTGCGCCGGCTGCTGGGCTTCCTCGCGGCCGGGCTGGATGCCTCCCTGATCCCGGTGATGGCGTTCCTGGTGGGATTGTTCGCCTGGGTGCTCAATCGATGATGCGTGCGGGATCAGCCTGTCTGGCAGCCGCTCTGGTGGCTGTGCAGGCGGGGCTGGCGGCTCCGCCGGCCCTGGCGGTCGGCCCGCCG
Source organism: Mycobacterium sp. NGS22 (assembly GCF_059813095.1). Classification (NCBI taxonomy): domain Bacteria; kingdom Bacillati; phylum Actinomycetota; class Actinomycetes; order Mycobacteriales; family Mycobacteriaceae; genus Mycobacterium; species Mycobacterium sp. NGS22. Next base: position 35,103 of record NZ_JCALDY010000009.1, on the reverse strand, counting down.
GTGGTCGACGCCGCCGCGCAACCGCCCACCGGCTCCCCGGGACCCGTGCTGCCCATGGAGCAGCGCGGCCAGTGCAGCGTCTCCGGGGTGATCCCGGGCACCGACGCGGGGCTGCCGACCCCGAGCCAGACATCGCTGAATCTGCCTGCGGCATGGCAGTTCTCGCGCGGTGAAGGCCAGCTGGTGGCCATCATCGACACCGGTGTACGGCCCGGTCCGCGGCTGAACAACGTCGATGCCGGTGGTGACTTCGTGGAGTCCACCGACGGCCTGACCGACTGCGACGGGCACGGCACCCTGGTGGCCGGTATCGTCGCCGGCCAGCCCGGTGACGACGGGTTCTCCGGCGTGGCGCCGGCGGCCCGGCTGCTGTCCATCCGGGTGACGTCGGCCAAGTTCTCACCGCGCACGCCGGGCGGAGATCCGGCGCTGGCGCGCGCCGCCGCCGAGATCGAGGCGCTGGCCCGGGCGGTCGTGCACGCCGCCGACCGCGGTGCCCGGGTGATCAACATTTCCGCGATCACCTGCCTGCCCGCCGATCGCCCGGTGGACCAGGCCGCGCTGGGCGCGGCGATCAAGTACGCGGCGGTGGAGAAGGACGCGGTGATCGTGGCCGCCGCCGGAAACAGCGGCCCCACCGGTTCGGTCGCCGGCGGAACGTCGTGCGACTCGAACCCGCTGACCGATCTGAGTCGACCCGACGACCCGCGTAACTGGGCCGGCGTCACCTCGGTCTCCGTCCCGTCCTGGTGGCAGCCCTACGTGTTGTCGGCGGCCTCGGTCGCGCCCGACGGCCGTCCGTCGAAATTCACCATGGCCGGTCCGTGGGTGGGCATCGCCGCACCGGGGGAGAACATCGCCTCGGTGAGCAACTCCGACGGCGGCGGTGTGGCCAACGGCCTGCCCGACGACCACCAGCAGCTGATCCCGCTCAGCGGCACCAGCTACGCGGCCGGTTACGTCTCCGGCGTCGCGGCACTGGTACGCGCCAAGTATCCGGCGCTGCCCGCCGCCGAGGTGGTGCGTCGCATCTCCGCCACCGCGCAGAACGGCCCGCGGGACCCGTCCAACATGGTCGGAGCCGGCACCCTGGATGCGGCCGCGGCGCTGACGTGGCAGTTGCCGGCCGACTCCGCGCCGCCGAACCCGGCCACCAGACCGGTCGCCGTCCCGCCGCCACCGCCGGCCCCGGACACCACCCCCCGCAACGTCGCGCTGGTAGGAGCCGGCGTGCTGACGTTGCTCGTCCTAGTCACCGCAGCCACGGTGGCGGTAACGCGCCGCCGAAAGGAGCCCACCCCGTGAGCCAGTCGCTCGAATCCACGTCGTGGCCGGGAGCCGCGCGGATCACCCTGGCACTGCTGGCCGTCGTGCCCGCCGCCATGGCCTACCCCTGGCAGTCCTCCCGTGCCCACCTGCTGATCGGCATCGCCGTCGTGGCGCTGATCCTGCTGTTCGGCCGTTGGCGCGGACTGTATGTCACCACGATCCTGCGTCGCCGGCTGGCGATCCTGGGCCGCGGTAACCGGACGGACCCCGAACCGGACGCCGAGACCCGCACCACGGCGCTGCTGCGGGTGGGTCCGGGCCCGTCGGAGTCCGAGGTGTTGCCGTTGCCGCTGATCGCCGGCTACCTGGACCGCTACGGCATCCGCGCCGACAGTGTCCGAATCACCAACCGGGACACCGCATCCGGACGGCGGGAGACCTGGATCGGGCTGACGGTGTCGGCCGTGGACAACCTGGCGGCCCTGCAGGCCCGCTCGGCGCGGATCCCGCTGCACGAGACCGCGGAGGTCGCCGCCCGCCGGCTCGCCGATCACCTGCGCGAAATCGGCTGGGAGGCCGGCACTGTGGTGCCCGAGGATGTTCCGGAACTGCTGTCCACCCCATCCCAGGGTGGGGCACGCGAGACCTGGCGTGCGGTCCAGCAGAGCGGGTCGGAACATGTTGCGGCATACCGGATCACGGTGGACACGGCACTGGCCGAGACCCTTGACGCGGTGCGGTCCGAGCCCGCCCGGGAGACCTGGACGGCGCTGGAGATCGGGCGCGGCGGCCACGGCGGGCCTTACACGGTTGCCGCCGCATGCGCCTTCCGCACGGACGACGCGCCGGGAAGCGCCGCGCCGGCCGCCGGGTTGACGCTGGAACGTGGCAATCAGCGTCCGGCGCTGGCGGCGCTGGATCCGCTGTCCACCCGTCGCCTCGCCGGGCACACCGCGGCACCCGCCGAGCTGCTCGCCCGGCTGCCGTGGCCCACCTCGCTGCCCGGCGCACACCGCGCGCCGAGCAGCGAGGCCGCCACCCAGGTGATCGCGCTCAGTCGTACATGAACTGATGCAGGAACGGCGTCATCCGGCGCAGGTAGTCCAGTTGGCTGACGTGCAGCACGTGGCTGCCCGGGAACCAGTGCAGCGCGCACCGGTCCCAGTGTTCCCACAACGCCACCGCATGTTGCGGCGGCGCCATCCGGTCACCGAGCCCGGTGATGATCATCCGACGATTCTTGGGCAGTAGCGGCCGGTAGTTGAGCGGCCCGTGGTAGGCCAGGCCGGCCTGCAGCTCTTCGCGGCTGATGCTGGTCAGCCGCAACCCCAGCCCGACGAGCGTACTGGCCGGGAACCATTCGGCGAACAGGTCTCCCGGCGTGATGACCGGGCAGTTGGGGATGACGGCCTCGAGCCGGTCGTCGACGGAGGCCACCAGCGCCGATGTGTAGCCGCCCAGCGACAGACCGGTCAGCGCGATCCGTTCGACGCCGGTGCCGCGCAGGTAGTCCACGATCGAGCGAAAGTCGTGCACCGCCTGGGCCATCGCCTCGGCGAACCCGCTCAGCCCGCTCGCGAAATAGCCGTAACCGCTGAACGGCGAACACCTTTCGGCGCGCTTGCCGTGAAATGGCAAGGTGTACAACAAGACGTCGTAGCCGGACCGGAAATACCACGGCAAAGAGAAGAACAATCCGTTGAAGACGTACGACGAGCCCATGAACCCGTGGATCACGCATAGCGTCGGGCGCGGACCGTCGTCGTGACGCCAGTGCTGGGCGTGCACGATGTTGTTGGCCGACAGCGCACTCCAGCTCTCGCGCATGGCCGGGTTGACGGCGCGGAAGCTGCTGGGGAAGGCGATGTTGTCGATGGTGGCCAACGCGACCCGCTCGGCGAGTCGGCTGGGCCGGCGCTGCACGTCGGTGGGAGGCTGCGTCGGCGCCGGGAACGACTTACCCGGATCGTGCTCGGCCGCCAGTTCGGCGTAGAACTTCAGGCTGTCGCGCTCGCTTTCGGCGTGGCGCCGGCGCAGGTTGGCGGCCACGACGGCGGGAGCCACCGTGGTGGCGAGCAACGACGACGCCGACGTGCGCAACGCGACGTCGCCGACCGCCGAGGCCGTCACGACCACCCGCTGGCGCAGCGACAGTGACGACGTCGCGGGCAATCCCTCGCTGGTGGCGTCCGCGCCGGGCACGTCGGGTACCGGGACGGGCGGACTGATCGGATCCGCTTCGGCGGTCACCTCTGAGGTTTCGGACATCTCGCCGATCGTAACTCGCCGGTCTGGGCGATCGAGGAGGAATAGACCCCCTCGTCAATTTCGCAATTCTGCCCCGTCGGTGCGCACCGCGGAGCGGTCCGGTAATACGGTTTGTCTAAGACACACAAGACGGTGTCGATCAGGAGGACCGATATGTGGGATCCCGACGTCTATCTGGCCTTCGCCGATCACCGCAGCCGCCCGTTCTACGACTTGCTGTCGCGGGTCGGGGCCGACCGGGCGCGCCGGGTGGTCGACCTGGGTTGCGGTCCCGGACATCTGACGCGCTACCTGGCGAAGCGCTGGCCCAGCGCGGTGATCGAGGCGATCGACAGTTCACCGGAGATGGTGGCGGCGGCGCGGGAACGCGGAATCGACGCCAACACCGCCGACCTGCGTAACTGGAAGCCCCAGCCGGACACCGACGTGGTGGTCAGCAACGCCGCGCTGCACTGGGTGCCCGAGCACTCCGAGTTGCTGGTCAGGTGGACCGGCCAACTCGCGTCCGGCTCGTGGATCGCCGTCCAGATCCCGGGCAATTTCGAGACCCCGTCGCATGCCGCGGTGCGCGCGCTGGCACGCCGGGAACCGTACGCAAAGATCATGCGCGACATACCGTTTCGGGTTGGCGCCGTGGTGCAGCCGCCGTCGCACTACGCCGACCTGCTGATGGACGCCGGCTGCCGGGTCGACGTGTGGGAGACCACCTACCTGCACCAGTTGACCGGTGAGCATCCGGTGCTGGAATGGATCACCGGGACTGCGCTGGTGCCGGTGCGCGACCGACTCGACGACGAGGGATGGGAACAGTTCCGCGCCGAACTCATCCCGCTGCTGGACGACGCGTACCCGCCGCGCCCGGACGGCACGACGATCTTCCCGTTCCGGCGGGTTTTCCTGGTGGCGCAGGTCGGTGCGGCGCGCCGGTCAGGTGGCTAACCCCGGCTCGACCTCGTCTTCGATGCCGCGGTCGGTGGCGATGGCCGATCGGCTGGTGGGGACCGTGCGGTGGATGCGCAGGTACGTTTCGGTGTAGCGCTCGGAGATGCGGGTGCCGGCGAAATCCGACGGGATCACGTCGCCGGTGCGCTGGCGCCAATCATGAAGTCGGACAGCAAGATCCGACGCGACGGAGTCGGTGTACGCGTCGCGGGCGCCGGTGCCGTCCAACAGGTTGTTGCTCTCGGTGGGATCGGCGCGCAGGTCGTAGAGTTCGCGTTCCGGACGGGGTGCCGTGACCAGGGGGGCGACGGCCAGTCCCGACGGGCTCTGCTCGATGTCCCACGGCAGGTCCAGCAGTGGCCGCGGGACGTAGTTCTCGATGTAGCTGTATTCCTTGGTGCGGATCGCCCGAATCGGGTCGAACGAGTCGTGGTAGGTCTTCGTGGTGTACAGGTGCTCGCGCACCGGCGCTTCCGGCTGGGGCGCCAGCAGGGCGCCGGCATGCGAGACGCCGTCGACGTCGTCCGGCACGGTCACACCCAGCAGACCCAACAAGGTCGGCAACAGGTCGACACCGCTGAACAACTCGTCGTAGACCCGCGGCGCCACCGACAGCCCGGTGGGCGGCCGGACGAGCAGCGCGATGCCGGTTCCGGCGTCGTACAGCGTGGATTTCGCGCGGGGGAAGGCCGGACCGTGATCGGTGAAGAACACCACCCAGGTGCTGGCGTCCAGGCCGGTTTCGGCGAGCGTGTCCAAGATGGTGCCCACCGCGGTGTCCGCGGTGCTGATGGACCCGTAGAAGTCGGCGAGGTCGCCGCGCACCTCGGGAGTGTCGGGTAGGTAGTCGGGCAGGTCGACGGCGGCGCTGTCGGCCGGTTGGTACCGGTCGTGCGGGTAGGGCCGGTGGGTTTCGAAGAACCCGGCGGTGAGCAGGAACGGCCGTGCCGACGGGTCCTCGGAGTTGCCGTCCCGCACCCATTCGTGCAGCCATCGTTCGACCTTGTCCACCACGTACTCGCAGTAGGAGTTGGACACGTCGAACTCGTCGAAACCCAGCCGCTTGGGGTAGGACGTCTCATGCTGCATACCGAAAAGCGCAGAGTACCAACCGGATTCGTTCAACAACTGGGGCAAGGTGCGCACGTCGCTGCGGTATTCCCAGCCGTGGTGCGCCAGACCGATCAGACCGTTGCTCTGTGGATAGCGACCAGTGAACAGCGAGCCGCGCGACGGCGAGCACAGCGGCGCGGTGGCGTGCGCCCGGGTGAACAGGATGCCCTCGGCGGCCAGGCGGTCCAGTCGCGGACTCGACACGTCGGGGTGCCCGTACGCGCCGAGGTAGCGCCCCAGGTCGTGCCAGTGCACCAGCAGAATGTTCTTGCCGGCCGCGCCTGCGTGGTCATTCGTCAAGGTCGGTCACCCTTCGTACGTGTGCGGCCGGGCTCCATCGGTTCTCCGTGACGAACTCGTGCAACGGTCGCGCCACGGCCCAGCGGTCCAATTCCAGCACCGGCCGATCCGGGAACTCCGGCACCGGCCCCAGGCACAGGATCGCCACCGGTTCGGCGTCGGCGGGCATCTGCAGCAACGCCGCCAACCGCCGCGGATCGAACAGCGACACCCAACCCATGCCCAGACCTTCGGACCGGGCCGCCAGCCACAGGTTCTGGATCGCGCACGACACCGAGGCCAGGTCCATCTGCGGCAGCGTGCGCCGGCCGAAGACGTGCGCGTCCCGGCCGTCGCACAGCGCTACGACCAGCAACTCCGCGCAGTCCAGGACGCCTTCGACCTTGAGCGCCAGAAACTCGGCTTCCCGCGGCCCCAGCGCACTCCCGGTATGCGCACGCTCGGCGTCGACGAGTGCATGAATCCGGTGCCGAAGCCGGGTGTCGGTGATCCGGATGAACCGCCACGGCTGCATCAACCCCACACTGGGCGCGGCGTGTGCCGCTTGCAGCAGACGTGTCAGCACCTCCTCGCGCACCTCGCCGCCCGGTACGAAGCGGCGCATGTCTCGTCGTTCGGAGATCACCCGGTACACGGCGCGGCGTTCTGCCGCGGTGAACGCGTGATCTGTCACTGGGCCATCGTAGGAACGCGACCGTCAGGGACTGTAGGTGACGCCCACCGCCCGGATCACATACTCGGGCGGCACGTCGAAAGCCAGCGACCGCCGCGGCAGCAGGGCCAGCACGTCTTCGTCGATCGCGTCCTTGAAATGCAGCGAGAGATGGCCGTGGAAACGCTGGTTGACGGCGGCGGTGTCCAGGTCGAGCTGCAATCCCGTTGCGGATATCTCCGCGCGGGCGGCTCCGCTGTTCGGCTCGTCCCATCGCACGTCCATCGCGCGGCCAGCCAGTTTCGGCACCACCGACAGCGTCGCCAGGGCCCGCTGCGAGGTGAACGCCAGCGCGCCCACGTAGCCGGCGATGCTGCCTTGGGACCGGATGCCGGGAATGGCGCCGCTGAACCGTCGGGTGACCGGGATGGACTCGGCCAGGTACAGAAGTCCCTCGTCGTCCAGCCGGGCCCGCAGATCCGCAGGTAATTTGCCGACGCCGAACAACTTCCGAACAATCACCGCCATGACGCCAGTATGGGGTGGTTTCGCCGTGCGCGCACCGATCCTGCGAGCTTCGTGGGCGACGGGTCTGGCCGCGGCCGCGGTGCTGCTCTACGTCATGTTGTGGGTCGGGCACCGTCAGGAGTGGGGCTGGCTGGTGGCTTTCGACTGGTCGCTGCTGAACCCGGCGCACGACGTCGGCGTCAAGCACGACGGTTGGGTGCGGTTCTGGGTTGCTGTGTCTTTCGTCCTGGGTCCGGTCCCGATGCGGTTGGTGGGGTTGGCGGCCACCGTGCTGGCTCTGGTGCGCCGCCGGGTGCGGATGGCGTTGTTGTTGTTGTTCTGTGGGCCGCTCAACGGACTGGTGACGATGCTGGCCAAGGGCCTGGCCGGGCGGCCGCGCCCGGCGACGGCGCTGGTGGTGATTCCGGAGTCGTCGTTTCCGTCCGGGCATGCCCTCGAGGCCATGTGCGGTGTGCTCGCCTTGCTGACGTTTGCGTGGCCGCTGTTGACCCGCGCGCCGGTGCGTGTCGCCGCGATGGCGCTGGGGGCGCTGGCGGTGTTCATCGTCGGCGTCGCGCGCGTCGCCCTCAACGTGCATCACCCCTCGGACGTGATCGCCGGCTGGGCACTGGGATACGTGTATTTCCTGCTGTGCCTGTGGGTGTTTCGGCCGCAACCGGTCGAGTGTTCATCACGGCCGCGTGACCCAATCGGGCCTTAACCTTTACTTGACCCTCACCTCGGCCGGTCTGACGATGAAACGATGCGCCGACTGGTAGCTCTGCTGTGTGCTGCGGTATGCGCCGTCGGTGCGGCGGCGGTGTTGGCGACGGGATCCGCGCAGGTGGCCGGCGCCGCGGGCAATCCGTGGTTCGCGAACTCGGTCGGCAATGCGACACAAGTGGTTTCGGTTGTCTCCACCGGTGGTTCGAACGCCAAGATGGACATCTACCAGCGCACCGCGGCCGGCTGGCAACCGCTCAAGACCGGGATACCCACCCATGTCGGCTCGGCGGGCATGGCGCCGCAGGCCCGAAGCGGCTATCCCGCCACCCCGATGGGGGTGTACACCCTGGACTCCGCCTTCGGAACCGCGCCCAATCCCGGTGGGGGACTGCCCTATACGCAGGTCGGACCCAATCACTGGTGGAGCGGTGACGATCACAGTCCCACCTTCAACTCGATGCAGGTGTGTCAGAAAGCCCAGTGTTCCTTCAACACTGCCGAAAGCGAGAACCTGCAGATCCCGCAGTACAAGCACTCGGTGGTGATGGGCGTCAACAAGAACAAGGTGCCCGGCGGCGGCGCCGCATTCTTCTTTCACACCACCGACGGCGGACCCACCGAGGGTTGCGTGGCAATCGACGACGCCACGCTGGTGTCGATCATCAAGTGGCTGCGTCCCGGCGCCGTCATCGCGATCGCCAAGTAGCGTTCCCCCGCGAGAAGACGCAAAAGCCCCGATTTGCTCCGCAAATCAGGGGCTTTTGCGTCTTCTCGTCAGGCTAGGTCCGCCCGCGCGCGGCCGGGCTTGAGGTGGAACTTCAGGTCCGCCACCGACATCGTCGCCTCGTAGGTGCGGTCGTATCCGGTGGCGCTGATCCGCCACCCGTCCGGGGTGCGCCGGTACTGGTCGCGGTAGAACGCCGCCCCGATCAGCATGAAGTCGTACTCGGCCACGATGACCCGGTCCTGCAGGTACCAGATGCCCGACGCGGTGTCGCCGGTGACGGTGACCTCCGGATGCGTCACCCGGTGTTCGGTGACCACACCGGGCCCCATCGCCGAGCTCAGGTACTCCACCAGGTCCTTGCGGTTGTCGAAGTGCAACTCCTTGCCCAGCGACGAGCCGTAGGCGCCGACGATGTCCTCGGTCATGGTGTCCGCGAACTCGTCCCAGTGCTTGGTGTCCATCGCCCGCAGGTAGCGGTACTTGACCTGTTTGATCGCTTCGACGTCTGCCACGGGGAACTCGGGAAGGCTCACCCGGTCATTGCAGCACATCGGGGCGGCGCCCTCAGCGCAGGGGCGGTGAATCGAACGCCGGCGGGTGCGGTCTGTCAAGAGTGACGCGGGTACCTTTTTGATGACGACACGGCCACGACCGGATACCAATGAGGTTGGGGCCGAACCATATTCAGCCGCACCGCGGCTATGGTTGACGCGCTGGCTACCGACCCTGTCGACGAAAGTATTGGCCATATGTACGACCCGCTGGGGTTGTCGATCGGGACCATGAACATGGTCGCGGCGACGAACGGGAGTTCTCCGGTCGTCCGTCGCGCCGTGCTCACCCTGTATCCGCATTGCGCCCCGAAACTCGTTGCGCCCGAGGAAAACTCGAGTGCGACCGAACTGGGCCTGCCGATGAGTGGCTTCGTGGAGCGCATCGGCGACTCGGTGGCACTGGTCTCCCCGGACGGCTCGGCGCACGACCCCGACCTGCTGACGGTCGAGGCGCTGGAGGCCATGGTCGTCGCGGCCGGGGCCGACTCCAGTGCCGCCGAGATCGCGATCGCCGTTCCCGCGCACTGGAAACCGGGCACCGTGCAGGCATTGCGAAACGCCTTGCGTACCCACGTCGGCTTCGTGCGCAGCGGGATGGCCCCGCGCCTGGTCTCCGATGCCATAGCAGGGCTGACGGCGGTCAAAGCCGAGGCGGAACTCCCGCCGGGCGGCGTGGTGGGACTGCTGGATTTCGGTGCGTCCGCAACGCAGGTGACACTGCTGGAGATCAAGGCTGACTTCGAACCTGTCGGCGCCACAATGCGTTACGAGGAATTCTCGGGCAACCAGATCGACCAGGCGGTACTACTGCACGCCATCGACATGCTCGGTCACGAAGACGCCGACGTGGGCCGGTTGGGCCGGTTGCAGGCGCAGTGCCGGGAGGCCAAGGAGCGACTGTCGACCGATGCGGTGACCGAGCTCTCGGTCGAGCTTTCCGGTGCCAGTGCGGCACTGGAATTGACCCGCGACAAGTTCGAGGACCTGATTCGAGACCGGTTCAGCGGCCTGGTCTATGCGTTCGACGACATGCTGGCACAGCATGACTTCCGTTTCGCCGACCTGGCCGCATTGGTCACAGTCGGCGGCGGAGCCAGCATTCCGCTTGTCGCCCAACGCCTTTCGGCGCACACCCGGATTCCGGTCCTGACCGCCGCGCAGCCGTTGTGCGCCGCCGCGCAGGGGGCGTTGCTGCTGGCCGACCGCGGCGACCTGCTCGACCTGCGGACCCGCGCGTCCATCGGTGTGATGGCGGGAGTCGCCGGCACCGCCCTGCTCGACTCGCCACCGGCTCGCGACGTGCTGGTAATCGACCACGACGCGTTGACCGATCGCGAGTTGGCCTGGTCGCAAACCGAGTTCCCCGAAGTGCTGACCCGGTTCGAGGGCGACTCCTACAACGAAGACGGCCCCTGCTTCTCGATGCGGCTGAACGTGATCGATCCGCCCAAGGAGCCGCCGTGGCGACGCGTCCGGCTGTCGCAGGTGCTGATCGGGCTCTGCGCGGCGGTCGCGATGACGGCTATCGGGGGGGTGGCCATCACATTGACCGCCCTCGAGCAGCGCCAGGCGCCGCACAAGCCCGCGATCGTGCCCAGCGTGGCACCGACACCGTCCTCTCCCAGCGCCAAGCTGCCCAGCCCGGCCCCGGCCAGTCCGGTCGAGCCCAGCCCGCTGCCGCCTCCCAGCGAGGCGCCGGCCCCGAGTGTGGTGGCGCCACCGCCCAGCCAGGAGACACCACCGCCGGCGCCCCCGATGACGACGACCAGGCCGGCGCCGGTGACCACGACCAGGCCGCCGGTCGCCACGACAACAGTCACCACCACCGCGCCCCCGCCCTCGGCGGCGGAGGCACCGGCGGCCGCGGAGGCACCCAGCGCGGCGGAGGCGCCGAGCGCCCCGGAGTCGCCGTCGTCGGTGCGGATGACCACGCAGTGGTTGCACGTCCCGCTGATCCCGGTTCCGATACCGATCCAGGTGCCGGCCAACGGAGCCCCCCAGAACCAGGTTCCGCAGACCCAGCTCCAGCAGGATCCGGGTCCACAGAACCCGTTCTCGAGTCCCGGCAGTCCATGATTTGAGGTTGATCAGAACAACGCTCGACCCCGACGTGCGCGAGTAGGGTTTTTCCTGGCAAACTGCATAGAAGCCAGTTAAACCATTTCGTCGAAGGCGGCCCGCGCGGTAGGCCGGTCCGCCTAGACCCCGTAACTAGCTCGCACCAGCTTGGAGGGGTTATGGACATCGTGCTCGGGGTATCGATGGAGCCCTCGGCGGTCCGAATGTTGCTGATCGAGGGCGCGAACGCCGACGGCGTCACCGTCGAGGAAGACAGCATCGAAGTCCCGGCGTCCGCCGGTGATTCGACGACCCAGGTGATCGGCGCGCTGATCGGCACCTGGGAAGGCGCCCTCGAGGGCGGGCATCAACTCACCTCGACCGGGCTCACCTGGACCGACCCGAGCCAGGTCGCTGCGCTGCGCGCCGAACTCGCCTCCCGCGAGGTCGGCGGGGTGATGCTGGTGTCGCCGCTGCTGGCCGCGGCGGCGCTGGCCCAGACCGTGGGCGCCGCACTCGACTACCAGTACATCGCGATGCTGTTCGTCGAGTCCGACAGCGCGACCCTGGCCGTCGTCGACATCGCCGACGGCTCGATCGTGGACCTGCACCGACAGTCGTTGCGCGATTCGGTGGCAGCCGAACTGGTGACGATGGTCGCCGGACTGGACGGCCCACAAGCACGCGCCGACGGCGTCTTCCTGGTCGGCTGCGGGGTCGACATCGTCGGCGTCAAGCCCACCCTGGAAGCCGCCACGTCTTTGCCGGTCAGCTGTCCCGAGGAGCCGGAGCTGGCACTGGCCCGCGGCGCGGCGCTGGCCTCGGCGAATGCGCCGCTGTTCGCGTCCTCGACGTCGGCCCTGGCCTATGCGCTGGACCCGGGCACCGGGGAGGTGAGCCCGCGCGCCCTGACCCCGAGCTACCTCGACGTGTGCGCGATGGCCGGGGTGGACGAGGGTTCGCTGGCCTACAGCGCGGTGGACGACGCAGCCGACGACGACCCGGTGGTCCGCGGCAACCGCCGACCCTTGGCGATGGTCGGTGGTGCCGTAGCCGGGGTCGCCGCCGTCGTGGCGGGCGCGTTGGTGATCTCGCTGGCCTCCGATGTCCGGCCCAGCTCGGCCCAACGGTCCGAGCAGCGTGAGATCGTCCAGACACCGCAGGCACCGGCTACCGAGTTGCCCGCGCAGCTGCTGTCGCAGGCGAGTGCGCCACCGCCCGCCGCCCTGCCGCCGACGAGTGCGCCTCCGGCCGCCGCGCCGCCGCCGACCGAGGTGGCCGCCCCACCGCCGGTCGTGGTGGCCCCGGCGCCCCAGACGGTCACCAAACCGGCCCCGGCCCCGGCGGCCATGGCCCCGGCGCCCCAGCCCCGCCGCCAGCCCACCCGACAGGCCCCGCCACCGGTGCAGACCCCCGTGCAGCAGGCTCCGCCGCCGTCGGCGCCCGCCCCGGCGGCCCCGCCGCCCGCGCCCGCCCCGGCCGCGCCGACCCCGATCATGACGGCCTACCTGCACCTACCGTTCTTCTCGATCCCGATCCCGATCAACGCGCCGCCCCCGCCGCCCCCACCGGCTCCTTAGCGCTTGGTGGCGCATCGCGCCGGTTGAGCGCAGACTGGTGGTAATCCATTTCCAGTTGGTAGGAGGTCGCGTGAGCGACAGTGGTTCGTCCGGGGCGTTCGGCTTCGACCCCGACGATTTGGACCGGGTGATCCGGGAAGGTACCGAGGGTCTGCGCGACGCATTCGAGCGGATCGGCAAGTTCGTCGCCGCGCCGGGCGCCCGCTCCGGATGGTCGGCGCTGTTCGACGAGTTCGCGCCGCGCCGCCCGCGGCCCGAGCCCGAGACCACCGGCGAGACCGGTGACGGCGTCTGGGCCATCTACACCGTCGGCGCCGACGGCGACGCGCGCGTGGAGCAGGTGTATGCCACCGAACTCGACGCGCTACGCGCCAACAAGACCAACACCGACCCCAAGCGCAAGGTGCGGTTCCTGCCATACGGCATCGCGGTCAGCGTGCTCGACGACCCGGCGGCCGACGACGCGCCGGAGAACCCCTAGCTAGCCCTGCTCGACCACGTTGTTGCTGCCGCTCTTGCTGATCTTCGGCGAGCCGGAGTGGTAGGTGATCTTGTTGTTCAGGCCGGACGCGTCGATGGTGTCGGCCGTGTCGACGGTGACGATGTTCTGCAAGCCGGACACCGTGACCGTCGCGCAGTGACCGGTCAGGGTCACCGTGTTGGAGATGCCGCTGACGGTGACGGCGTTGCCATTGCAGGTCACGGTGCGGTTCTCGTTGATGCCCGAGACCACCACCTCCTGGCCGGCCGGTGCGGTCGCCGAAGGTGACGGCGCCGAACTCGGCGCGCGGGTCTTACCGGTTTGCGGTGCCGTGGCGCCGCCGGAGGCGGCGGTCGCCGACGTGGTCTCGGTGGTGGGCGTGACGGCGGTTTCGGTGTCGGAGAACTGGCGGGCGACGTAGGCGGCGATGCCACCCACCAGCACCAGCACGCCGACGATGGCGACGGCGGCCAGAATCCAGAACCACCGGAACCCCGATGACGATCGGGGCGTCCCACCGGGGTAGGGGGGCGGGTAGCCATAGGGCGGGGGCCCACCGGGCCCCATCGATGCGTTGACCGGGGGCGGCACCGGCCCCGGCGGCGGCGGCGGATAGCTGTAGCCGCCGCCGCTGTCAGAGCCCAGTTCGGATGCGCGCGCCGCGTCCGCCAGCGGCTGCTCCAGCTCGCGGATCCGGGCTTCCGGGTCGTCCTGCGGGTTCATGGGCAGATGTTCCCATATCCACAGCACGGGCGAATAGGCTCGCGTCCGTGCCCGCATTGCCGAATCGTCAGGTCCTGTTGCGCCGCCGTCCCGCTGGGCTCGTCCGGCCCGACGACACCGAACTCGTCACCCGTCCGGCACCGGCGCCCGCGGCCGGGGAGGCACTGCTGCGCACCACCTACGTGGGCCTGGACGCTGCCGTCCGGACCTGGCTCGACGACCAGCCCAGCTACCTGCCGCCGGTACAGATCGGCGAAGTCATCCGGGCCGCCGGAATCGGGGAGGTCGTCGAATCCCGTTGCGACGCATACGCTGTCGGCGACATCGTCACGACACTGACCGGCTTCCAGGAATACGTCATCATCCGCGATGACGTGTTCAGCACACCGATCCCGGGCGAGGACGACCAACTGGCCATCATGTCGGTGTACGGCCCCACCGGGGCCACCGCCTACTTCGGCATGACCGACATCGGCCGACCGCAGCCGGGGGAGACGGTGGTGGTCTCGGCCGCGGCGGGCGCGACCGGATCGGTGGCGGGACAGATCGCCAAGATCGCCGGGGCCCGGGTGGTGGGCATCGCCGGGGGCCCGGCCAAATGCCGGGCGGTGGTGGAGGACTTCGGTTTCGACGCCTGCATCGACTACAAGAACGACGACCTGGCGGCCGCGCTGAAGCAACACTGCCCGCGCCGGGTGGACGTCTATTTCGACAATGTCGGCGGACCGATCCTCGACGCGGTGCTCGGGCGGCTGGCACCCAAGGCTCGGGTCGTGCTGTGCGGGGTCATCTCCAGCTACCTCACGGGGGAGCATCCGGGACCGGCCAACTACGTCAACCTGCTGTCCAAGACCGCGCTGATGCAAGGGTTCAACGCACTGGATCAGTGGGGTCGCTTCGACGAGGCCTTCGCCAACCTGCGCAGCTGGGAAGCTCAGGGACGGCTGCGGCACCGCCAGACCATCTTCGACGGCATCGAATCGTGCGTCGACGCCCTCAACGGACTATTCACCGGGGCGAACATCGGCAAGACCCTGGTCAAGGTCAGCGATCCCGGCTGAGTCGCGCGGCACACCTCGCCAGACTCCGCGCAGCACCGGGCGGGCTGCTATCGTCCCTTGCCATGCCACAGATGGACCGTCGCCGCATGATCATGATGGCGGGATTCGGCGCGCTGGCAGCCGCGATCCCGACCCCCCCGGCGGGTGCAAGCCCGTCCCGACCGGCCGCGCCGGCCCCCGCGCCGGCCGCCCCGGCCGCGGGCGCGTCCGGCGCCTTCATCTGGCACGACGAGTTCGACGGTCCGGCCGGCTCGGCCCCCGACCCGTCCAAGTGGGCCATTTCCAATCACCGTACGCCGATCCGTAATCCGGTCGGCTTCGACCAGCCGCAGTTCTGGGGTCAGTACCGCGACAGCCGGCAGAACGTCTTCCTCGACGGCAACTCCAACCTGGTGCTGCGCGCCACGCGCGACGGCGGCGGGGTCTTCGGCGGCCTGGTCCACGGTCTGTGGCGGGGCGGCGTCGGCACCACCTGGGAAGCCCGGATCAAGATGAACTGCCTGGGACCGGGCATGTGGCCCGCCTGGTGGTTGTCCAACGACGACCCGGGCCGCAGCGGCGAGATCGACCTGATCGAGTGGTACGGCAACGGCACCTGGCCGTCGGGCACCACAGTGCACGCCAACCCGGACGGGACGGCGTTCGAGACGCACCCGATCGGTGTGGACGGCGCCTGGCACAACTGGCGCGTCCGCTGGGACGTCACCGGCATGTACTTCTGGGTCGACTACACCGACGGCGCGCCGCCCTACTTCTCGGTGCCGGCGACCGGGATCGAGAACCTCGACGAGCCCTTCAAGGAATGGCCGTTCAACGACCCCGGCTACACCGTGTTCCCGGTGCTGAACCTGGCGGTCGGCGGATCCGGTGGCGGTGACCCCGCGGCCGGCAACTACCCGTCGGACATGCTTGTCGACTGGGTGCGCGTCTTCTAGTTACTCAGATACAGGTTCCACAGCCCGTCGTCGCCCTGGCGGCAATCCCAATGCGTGTAGGCGCCGTCGTTGTGCGTGATCTCGACGTGCGGGCCGTCCGCCTGGCATGCGGCCAGCGTCGAATAGGTGCCCTCTACCTGCACTTCGTCGGCGTTGGCCAGGCCCACCGCGGTGGTCATCAGCCCGCCTGCTGCCGCGAGGATGCCGGCGGCGACAACGGTCTTCATGGGAATCCCCTTCCGGACTTGTTGCACCGATGAATTGCCCGAGCAGGGTCTGACGAAACCTGGGCCGGGATTTCGTTCGAACGTATGATCGACAAATGGGTCGCCTGGCGTCGATCGGATACAACGGGCAACCGCTGCGGGGCCCGTTCCGCGTGGTGCGTCCGCCCGTCGCGGTGCTGGTCGACCTGACCGCGTTGTTCCCGCGCGAACCACACCGGTCCGGCCGCTACCACCCCAACGGTCTGCAGCTGCACAAGGTGGTGGAGGGCACGCTGAGCTGCTGGGGTATCTGCGAGCAGGGCGACTGGTGGGGGCTGGTGACCTATCCGGTGCAGTTCGGGGCCAGGCAGAAGGCGGTGACGCACTGGGTGCCGGCCTGGACCCTGCGCCGGAAAGGCGAACGGACGTGATCCGTCCGGGTGGATGACCATGAAACCCCGCCGCTGAGTCCGCATCCCGGCGATCCGATCCGAATGCGCTGACGCGTTAAGGTTGGCCTGGTGAACCTGCGGCCGACGCGACCACTGCACAGCATCAAACAGATCACCCGCGGGCTGGGGGCGCTGGATCGCGAACTGTTCGAGGCCATCGCGGAAACTCCGACCCCGCTGCTGGACACGGCGATGCCGCCGTTGACCCGGGCGGCCGACCATTCCAAGCTGTGGTTCGCCATCGCCGCAGTCCTGCTCGCGACTGGAAAGCATTCGGCGCGGCGCGGCGCGGTGCGGGGACTGGTGACGCTCGGCGTGGCCAGTCTGTTCACCAACCAGGGCGCCAAGCGGATTCGGCAGCGCCCACGTCCGCGTTACGAGTCGGTCCCGCTGATCAGACGGCCGCGCCGCCGGCCGACCTCGAACTCGCTGCCGTCCGGGCACTCCGCCAGCGCCGCCGCGTTCGCGGTCGGTGTGGGTCTGGAAAATCCGCCACTGGGCTTCGGTTTGGCCGTGCTGGCGGGTCTGGTCGGACTGTCGCGGGTGGCCACCGGCGCCCACTATCCCGGCGACGTCGTGATCGGCTTCGGCATCGGGGCCGGCATCGCCGTCGCGGGCAGTCGCCTGGTGCCGCCGATCGTCGAGACCTCGCTGCCGAAAACCGAACCGCTGTGGGTTCCGGTGCCGGAGCGGCCGGACGGCTCGGGCATCGTGCTGGTGGTCAACCCGGCCTCGGGCAGCGGCACCGGGGCCCGCGTCCTCGAACAGGTTCGTGCCGAACTGCCGCAGACCGAGATCGTCGAACTGGTGCCCGGTGAAGACCCGATACCGGTGCTGCGCGACGCCGCCGCACGTGCCGAGGTACTCGGTGTCGCCGGCGGCGACGGCACGGTGTCCGCGGCGGCGGCCGTCGCCGTCGCAGCGCAGCTGCCGCTGGCGGTCTTTCCGGCCGGCACGTTCAACCACTTCGCGAAGGACATCGGCTGCGACACGGTGACCAAGACCGTGCAGGCGGTCCGGCGTGGCAGCGTGGCCGCGGTGGACCTGATGTGCCTCAACGAAAGCCACATGGTGGTCAACACCGCCAGCATCGGCGCTTACCCCGCGTTCGTGCGCAGGCGCGAAAAGCTGGAGCGGCGCATCGGCAAGCCGCTGGCCGGGTTCTACGCCATGCTGAGCACGCTGCGCAACGAACAGCCGGTGCGCATCCGCTACGACAACAAGACGCTGCAGACATCGCTGTTCTTCGTCGGCAATTCCCTTTATCTGCCAACGGGATTCGCGCCGGCCCGGCGGACCAGGATGGACGACGGACTGATCGACGTGCGCATTCTGGAAACCGGCCGGCGGCTGGCGCGCACCAGGATCGTGGCGGCCCTCGCGCTGGGACGGTTGCAACGCAGCCCGCTGTACCACGAGATGCAGGTGCCGCAGTTCACCTTCACCGCCGTGGACGGGCCGACGGTGATCGCCCACGACGGCGAGGTCGGCGACAAGTACGACGAGGCCACGTTCATGTCGAAATATCGGGCGCTTCCGGTTTATCGGCCGGGTGACTGACGCTCATGTCGACACCGTCGTTCACGCCGGCCGCAGGTGACCCGAAGTACACCAGGTATTACGACACGGTCATCGCGCTACTGACCCGTGAGCAGCGTTGGCGCTCGGCCGCGATCGCGCAACTCGGTCTGCAATCCGGTCAGCTTGTTGTCGATATCGGCTGTGGCACAGCATCTTTGGCGATCAGGGTGAAGCAGGCGCAGCCGGACGCGCGGGTGATCGGGGTGGATCCCGACACGCAGATCCTGGCCATTGCGCGGGACAAGGTGCGCAAGGCCGGCGTGGACGTGGAATTCGTGCAGGCCATGGGCGACCAGGCGGCCGAACGCGTCGGGCCGGGCAGCGCCGACAGAGCGGTGTCCAGTCTGGTGCTGCATCAATGCCCGGTGCCGATGAAGAAGGCGATCATCGCCAACATGTTCGCGCTGCTGCGGCCCGGCGGCGAACTCGTCATCGCCGACTACGGATGGCAGCGCAGCGCGCTGATGCGGTTTCTGTTCCGGGGCGTGCAACGCGTCGACGGCAAGGCCGATACCCAGCCCAACGCAGACGGCATCCTGCCGGAGTTGATCGGGCAGGCCGGCTTCGTGGACGTCGCCGAGAAAGCGGTTATTCCGACGGTGACGGGATCCTTCTCGATCTACCACGCGCGTCGGCCGGATTGAATGATCCGGCTATTCAAAACAGCCGAAATGCGCAAAGATCGTCCTAGCTGAACGCATATGTCGGGGGTGCGGCTCACGCGTTTCCAGCAACCGTGCGAAAGGACCCGCCCATGAAAACGATGCTGCGACTCGCCACACCCGCGCTGGCCGTCCTGGCCGTGGTCTGGGCGCCATCGGCGGCGGCCGACCCCAACAGCTTCCTCGACGAGCTGCAGGTCAACAACGTCCACCTGCCGAACAAGACTCCGGCCCAGACGATTGCCGCGGGCAACCAGGTGTGCAGCGACCTGCGCGGTGGTGCTTCGGTGCTGGACGAGATGACCAAGGTCGAACAGCGGTACGGCTTCAGCCAGGGAACGTTGTTCGTCAGCGCCTCGACGACCAACCTCTGCCCCGACTTCGCCAACCACTGATTCAGCGATGCGCTGTGGGCAACAACTGCAGCAAGACGCTGGCCGTGCTCTGCGCGCTGGTGTTGGTGTGCGCGGGGTGCAGTAAGGGCGGCAGCAACCAACCCGCCGCTTCCAGCCCGGGTTCGAGTGCCCAGCCGAGCGGCGGCAAACCCGGTGCCGGGGGACCGTTGTTCGACGGGAACCAGCCGTTCACCAACAACGTCAGCGGAGCCAAGGTCTCCGCGCGCAGTGCCGCCATCATCGCCGCGCTCAGCAACATGGGTGGTTGGGGCAACGACAACGTTTTCCAGGTCGACTTCTCCATTCCGCTGTTCTTCGCCGACAAGAACTCACCACGCATGCAGGTGGTCGCCGACGACAGTTACTGCGACGGCGGGCCGGACTGCGACAAGGTTCCGGCCAAGATGCCGGTGCCGGCCGGCGCCCATTTCGAGGGTTCGTCGGATTTGAGTTGCGACGTGACCGGCAGCACCGACGGCCAGAGCGACTGCCACCTGTTGGTCGCCGAACGTGACGAGCACAAGCTGTACGAGATCTATCTGGGCGGCAAGAAGGGCGATTCGATAACCGCGCACGCCTTCTTCGTGTGGGATTTGAAAAAGAAGTACCCGGAGACGCTGCGGGGTGACCAGTGCACCAGTGCCGACGCCGCCGGGTTCCCGATCGCTGCGCTGCTGCCCACCGCCGACGAAGTCGCCGCGGGTGCGGTCAACCACCCGCTGCGATTCATCCTGCCCAATCCCCGGATGAAGGCGAAGGTGTACGTGCGTCCGGCGACGCACGCCGGCGGCCCGGACAGCGAGGACCCGAACGCTCCTCCCTACGGGGTGCGGTTCCGGCTCAAGGCCGACTTCGACGAGTCACCGTTCTCGGCCTCGGAGAAGGTGATCATCAAGGCGCTCAAGACATATGGGATGCTGCTGGCCGACGGCGGGCAGATACCCCTGACGTTCGCCGACGATTCCAACAACACCGCCAAATGGGAAAGCCTCGGGATCACCGCCCAGTCGTTCAGCAAGGTCGGGGTGGACAGTTTCGAGGTGGTGGAGTCGGGCCCGGAGGTTCCGCTGACCTACGAATGCGTGCGTAATCCCTGAAGCTGCCGAATCGAGTACCGCGCTACTCAGTCGATCCCGGATGCCGGACCGCACGCTGATGCGGTGTCCGACGTTCTGAGCGAGCGTGAGCAAGCGCTGCGCAAACTCCCGCTGCCGTACTCGCTGGCCCTGCGGCTGCGCGACGCCGGTGTCGCGCGGGAAGTGATCTGCGAATACGTCGGTGTCGAAAACGGTTCCCTCGACGGTGTCTATCGGCTGGCTGAGGCGAAACTCATTGCCCTGCAACAGTAGCGGCGCGAGGTTCAGAATCGGCTTCCGTCAGTTGCGTAGCGGGCTACGCTATCGGCGTGCGTCTTTCGTGGCCGCTGATCGGACGGTCGCAGGAATTGGCGGTCATCGAAGCCGCCATTTCCGACGCCACGGCGTCCGGAATCATCGTCTGGGGCACCGCCGGCGTCGGAAAGAGCCGGGTGGCGCATGAAGCACTCGCCGCGGCGGCCGCCGAAGGGTATGAGATCCGTTGGGCGGTCGGCAGCGCATCCGCGCGATCGCTTCCGTTGGGGGCCTTCGCTTCGTGGGTGAGTCTGCCGGATCCCGACCACAGCCAGCTGGTGCATCTGGTCCGCAACGTGATCGAGTCGCTGACCGCCGGAGCGCCCCGCACACCGGTGGCGGTCGCCGTCGACGACGCGCATCTGCTCGACGACTTGTCGGCGTTCGTCCTGCACCAGATCGTCGAACGTCGCGCGGCGAAAGTCCTACTGACCATCCGCAGTGGCGAGCCGGTTCCCGTTGCGGTGCAGGACGTGTGGCGCGGTGCCGCATTCGAACGGCTCGACCTGCAACCCCTCTCGGCCGACGAGGTCGCCACGCTGTTGTCGGCAACACTGGACGGTCCGGTGGATCCCGCTGCCGCGCAACGCATTTGGAAACTAACCCGCGGCAATGCGCTGTATCTGCGCAACATCGTCGAGCAAGAGGTGTCCGACGGACGGTTTGCTATACGGCACGGTTACTGGCGCTGGACTGGTGAACCCGTCGTGCCGCCCAGCTTGGCCGAACTGATCGAGTCGCGGATGGGCACCCTCCCGGGCGCGGTCGGCGAGGTGGTGGACGCGCTTGCGGTGGGGGAGCCGATCGAGCTGGCGTCCTTGTCGCGGATCACCGACCCGGTGGCCGTCGAGGAAGCCGACGTGCGCGGCTTGATCACGCTGGCCACGGTCGACGGCGGCGTGCAGGTCCGGCTGGCCCACCCGCTGTATGGCGAGCTGCGCCGCAAACGGGCCGCGCCCACCAGATTGCGCCGACTGCGGGGCCGGGTCGCCGAAGAGTTGGCCGCGTCCCCGGAACGCGACGAGGCGCGAATGGTGGTGCGGCGCGCGGTATTGAGCGTCGACTCCGACCTTCCGGCAGACCCGGGCTTGCTGCTCACCGCGGCCGAGGGCGCCATGTTCCTGGCCGATGCTCCGCTGGCCGACCGGCTGGCCGAAGCGGCGATCCAGGCGGGCGCGGGAGTGCAGGCCTACCACATCCGCTCGTTCGCGCTGGCGTGGCAAGGCCGCGGCGAGGAGGCCGACGCGGTGGTGGCCGCCACTCCGACCGAGGGCTTCAGCGTGGCCGACCACGTGTACCTGCTCGGGCATCGAGGCTTCAGCAAGCTGTGGGCACTCGCCGATCCCGACGGCGCGAAGCGACATTTCGACGAAGCCGCCGGGATGGCGACGGCGGACACGCGCAGCTGGTCCGACGCCTACCTGACCGTTTATTGGGCGTCGATGGCGCAGCCTGCGAAGGCCCGGGAGTTCGGCGCCGGCCTGGATCTCGAGCAACTGCCCGGAATCATGAGCTCGGCAGCGGCGTGGGCGCTCGCCGTGGCGCACGGGGACGCGGGGTGCGCTGCGGAGGCCAGCCGGGCGGCTGAAATCGGTTATGCCTATGCAGAGCGCGTGGGCACGGCCGCGCACATGCGGCTCCTGATCGTCGACCGGCATGTCGGCGCGCTGCTGCAGTGTGGCCGGTTGACTGAGGCGGGTTCGCTGGCCGAGCAGGCGCGCCGGCAGACGACCGACGTTCCCGGTGTCGCCCAGCAACTCAGCATGGGGATCCGGGGCCGGGTCGCCGCCGCGTCGGGCCGACTGGACGAAGCAAGGGCGCTGCTGGGGACCGTGGTCGAGTTGTTCATGGGCGATTCCAACGGATTTCGCTACCGCTACCTCGTTCCGCTCACCACGGCGCTGGCCATGTCCGGCCGGACCGACGAAGCGGCCGCCGCGCTCGACGCAGTCGAAACCGAACACCACCGAAGTTACGGCTTCGTCGAGTATGAACGAGAACTCGCCCGCGCCTGGCTGGCTGCCGCCCAGGGTGTCGTCAGTGACGCGATCAAGATCGCCTTGTCTGCCGCCGAAAAGACGTGTGCGAGAGGTCAATTCGGCTCCGAGGTGGTGTGCCTGCAGACCGCGGCGCAGTTCGGCGACGGCTCGGTCGCGGTCCGGTTGGGGGAGCTGGAAACGATCGTCGAGGGTCCCCGGGTAGCGGTGGCCGCCAGGTTCGCTGCCGCGTTGAATGCGGGTGACGCGGCCGGATTAACCTCGGTGTCTGAGGAGTTCGAAAAGATGGGCGACCTGGTGGCCGCGACGGATGCGGCTGCCCATGCGGCAATCACCTACCGCCACAAGGGGTTACGAGGATCGGCGCTGGGTTGCTCGACGCGGGCCGACGCGCTGGCCCAGCGCTGCGGCGGGGCGTCGACGCCCGCGCTACGGCAGGCCAGCACGCGCGTTCCGTTCACCGTGCGGGAGCATGAGATCGTGACGCTGCTGGGCGAGGGCCTGTCCAGCCGTGCGGTGGCCGAACGTCTGACGCTGTCGGTGCGCACCGTCGAGGGCCACATCTATCGAGCCATGGCCAAGACCGGCGTCTCCAGTCGCGAGGAACTCGCGGCCCTGCTACGACGCTGACGTCAGGACTCGTCGAGATATGCGTCGGCCCACGCGCCGATGATGCGTCCGGCCCGGCGAGCTTGGCCGCGGGCGGTGAGCAGATGATCGGAGCCCTCCAGGGAAACGAAGCTGCGCGGGTGACGGGCCAATCGGAAGATCTCGCTGGCGTTTTCGATGTCGACGGTGTTGTCGGTGGGTGAGTGCAGGATCAGCAGCGGCAGGCGCAGGCTCTTGATCCTGTCGTGCAGATGGGCCGCGCGGACGTCCTCGACGAACGCTCGTTTGAGGGTCAGTGTGCGCCCGCCCACCATCCATTCGGCTCTGCCCTCGGACAGACAGCGGTCCACCACCGCGTCGTAGTGCTTCTCCACGTGGCTGGGGTCCACCGGCGCGGCTACCGTTACGACCGCGCGGACACCGGGCACCTGGTGTGCCGCGGCGAGTACCGCGGCGCCGCCCCACGAGTGCCCTACCAGGATGTCGGCAGGCGTGCCGCGGTCCGCCATGAACTCGCAGGCCTTGACGATGTCGTCGACCTTGACGGTGAACGACCCGTCTCCCCAGTCGCCTTCGGAGCCATTGAGTCCCAGCGCGTCGAAGCGCAACATGCCGATCCCGTCGGAGGCCAGTTGCTTGCAGATGCGAGCCGCCGCCGGTGATTCCTTGCCCAGGGTGAAGCCGTGGGCGAACACACCCCAGCCGCGCGATTCCTGTTCCGGCGGGTCGACGATCCCGGCCAGGTTCGGGCCCGTGGAACTCTCGAAGGTGACGCGTTCGCCCATCGTCTATCGCCTGTGGTCGTACCGTGCTCGTGACAACGCGCGGCGTCAGTGCGTGGCCGCGCTGAGTGCGAAGAAACCCCGCAGCGCCTCGGCGATCTGGGCCCGGACGGGGGCTCCGGACACCACCATGTCGACCATCGTCAGCGACAGATGCGTGTGCCCCCTCGCCCGCACGAGCTCGGTCGGAACCCCGGCTGCCGCAAGGGCTTCCGCGTACGCGATACCTTCGTCGCGCAGCGGGTCGAACTCCGCCGCCACCACGACCGCCGGTGGCAGCGCCGACAGATCCGGGGTGCGCAACGGGGCGATCCTCGGGTCGGTGCGGACGTCCGGGTCGGCGTACTGGTCGAAGAACCAGGCCATCAGCGGGGCGGTCAGACCGTAGCCCTCGGCGTTCTCGAGGTAAGACGGTCGGGTCTGGTCGGAATCGGTGACCGGAGTGAGCAGGGCCTGCCCGAGAATGGTCGGCCGGGCCGCCTCCCTGGCGAATTGGCAGACCACGGCGGCGATTCCGGCGCCCGCGCTCCAGCCGCCGACGACGAGCTGGCCGGGAATGCCGCCGAGTTCTTCGGCGTGCTCGGCGATCCATTGCGCAGCGGCCCAGCCGTCTTCGAATGCCGCCGGGAATCGGTGTTCGGGGGCATGTCGGTAGTCCACTGACACGATGAGCGTGTCGCTGCGCACGCACAGGTCGCGGCACAGCGGCTCGTCGGATGCCGCGTCGCCGAGAACCCAACCGCCGCCGTGGAAATAGACGACGACGGGATGCGGACCCGGACTCGCGGGCCGGTACAACCGGTAGTTCAGCGGGCCGGCAGCGCCGGGTAGCGTTCCGTCGACTATTGCGCCGACGTCGGGGCCGGGTGGGCGCGCGAGGTTGGTCTCGTCCATGAAGGCCCGTATCCCGTCGACGCCGAGCGACTCCAACGGCGGCAGGTCCAACAACGCCATCTGCTCCAGCACCATCTGGACGTCGGGCTGCAAGCGGCGGATTATGCCGTCGTTGCATTGCGAACCGTCCTGGCCGGACAACCGGAAACCCAGGTAGTCGCGAGCCACCAACTCGTCGCACGCCACCCGGTAGAAGTCGACCCCGGCGGCGTAGGCCATGAACACCCGCGGCTTGCCGGGGATGTTGGCGCCGACGTACCACGAATTCGCTTGCGGGAACAGTGTTATGGCTGCCGCATCGGCCACGTGCTGCATCCAGCCGGCCTCGGCGAGCACGGTGGGTTCGATCCGGTCGAAGCCGCGGTTGCGCAGATACGTCAGCGTGTCGGCGACGAAGTCGACGTGTTGCTCGATCGACACCGCCATGTTCGACAGCACCGAGGGGCTGTTGGGGCCGGCGATCAGGAAGAAGTTCGGGAACCCTTCGGTGGTCAGCCCCAGGTACGTGTCCGGACCGTTCGACCATTTTGTCTTCAGCTCGAGTCCGTCGCGGCCGACGATGTCGATCGCCGCGACCGCGCCGGTGATGGCGTCGAAGCCGGTGGCGAACACGATCGCGTCGAATTCGAAAGACTCACCGGCGGTGTCGATCCCGGTGCTCGACACGCCCAGCAGCGGCTGCTGCTGCAGGTTGACCAGCCGCACATGGGGCAGGTTGAACGTGGCGTAGTAGCCGGTGTCCAGGCACAGTCGTTTGGCGCCGACGGGATAGGTGGTGGGGCACAACGTATCCGCCGTCTGTGGATCGTGCACGATGCCGCGGATCTTGGCGCGGACGAAGTCGGCGAAGTCGGCGTTGGCCAGCGGGTTGCTCATGGTGTCGGCGTAGAGATTGAGCACCTCCAGCAATTCGCCGCGCCGCCAACACTCTTCGTATCGTCGCTGCCTTTCCTCGAGGGGCACCGAGAACCACGGGGTGATGGTGCGTTCCACCGGCACCCCGCCGAACGAGTACCGGGCCGCCTGCCGGTAGGCACCGTCGTCGGCGAGCGCGGCCAGCTTGTCCGGTGCGATCGGACCGTTGTGCGCGGGGATCGAAAAGCACGGCGTCCGTTGGAATACCGTGAGCTGCGCGGCCTGCGCCGCGATCAGCGGGATCGACTGAATCCCCGACGACCCGGTGCCGATCACCCCGACACGTTTACCGGTGAAGTCGACCGGCTCATGTGGCCAGCGACTGGTGAAATACACCTCACCGGCGAAGTTCTCGATGCCGCGGATGTCGAGCTCTTTCGGCACCGACAGGCAGCCGGTCGCCATGATCAGGTAGCGGCAGGTGATTTCGCGGCCGTCGTCGGTGCGCACATGATACCCGGGCAGATCGTCGTCCCAGTGCGCGTGGGTGACCCGGGTGCCGAATTGCATGTCGCGACGAAGGTCGTGCTTGTCTGCGACGTGGTTCAGATACCGCAGGATCTCGGGCTGGGTGGCGTACTTCTCCGACCACTGCCAGTCCCGCGACCACTCCGGATCGAAGCTGAACATGTAGTCCAGGCTCGGTATGTCGACGCGGGCCCCCGGGTAGCGATTCCAATACCAGGTGCCGCCGATATCGTCGCCCGCCTCAAAGATGCGCATCGAATGGTCCGCGCACCGCAAGCGATACGCGGCGTACAGGCCCGCGAAGCCGGCGCCCACGACGACGACGTCCACATCGGTGTGGTGTACATCACTCATGCGCCCATCATTGGCCACTGGGGCGCGTTTTGGTAGAGCGCTCAGAACCCTCTGCCGACAATGCCGGCATTACGCGCCGCGCCCAGCCAATCCGGGAACTCCGTCATGACCTTGTCGTAGAACGCTTCGTCGCTCAGTGCCCGCACCTGCTCGACGGCGAAGAACCCGGCGTTGTCGATCTCGCGGCCGGTCAGTTCGTCGAGTTTGTGCAGGAACGGGAAGTCGCTTTCCCGCCCGATCGCCATGAACTGGATGAACATCGGCAACCCGGACGCGCGCAGGACGGCGTCCGCGGCGTTCTTACGGTCGCTGTTGCCGCCGTCGGTGATGAAGGCGACGTAGGTGGGCAGCCGGGCGCCGCGCTCCAGATTGCCGGCGATCTGCTCGATCGGCGGGGCGTACTTCGTCATGCCCCAGATGCCCTTGCGGTTGATGGCGCGGTCGGTCCAGCCTTCGCGGTTGGCCAGGGTGACGGGTTCACCTTCGTGCACGCGGTGATCGAACAGGAGGGTGTCGACGGTGCCGTTGTCGTCGAAAAGCAGTGCGAGAGCGAGGAACCGGTCGATGAGTTCCTGGTAGCTGCCGTTGCTGAACAACGGGCGCGACGAGCCGGAGACGTCGAGCACCAGGATCACCTCGGCGCGCTCGCCGAGGAATCCCCGCTTTTCCAGGGAGACGGTGGCGGCGTCGAATTTCTTCAGCAGTACCGGCGACTTGTCCGAGACGGCCTTGCGCAGGTTGATCTGTCGCTGCTTGTTCATGTCGATCGTCGGCGGCGCTTGCGGCGTTTGGGGCGCTTGGGGCGCGGGCGGCGGCGTGGCCGGTTTGTCGTCGACGGAGATCCCGAACTCGGTCGCGATGCCGGCCAGCCCCGTGTCGTAGCCCTGGCCGACCGCGCGGAACTTCCACGCGCCCTGCCGGCGGTACAACTCGCCGAAGATCAGTCCGGTCTCGGTGGTCAGCCCAGAGATCGAATAGCTCGCCACCGGTGTGCCGCCGGATGACACCTTGATCGACAGTCCGGGCAGTTGCGCGAATGACTGACGCTTGGCGGCGGCGTCGTGAATGGAGGCCACGAACGCGATGCGGTCGACGACGTCGGGGACGGCCGGTGCGTTGACCACCAGGCGGTCCCCGCCCGTCTGGATCGAACCGGTGTGCCGCACCGACCCGTCACGCGAGGTGGGCTGGTTGTAGAAGATGAGATCGGTGTCGTCGCGCACCTTTCCCGCCGTGGTCAGCAGCAGCGCGCTGGCGTCGGCATCGACTCCGGCGACGGCCTGCCAACTGACTTCGACGGTCAGCTCGGCAGTGGGTACCGGTGCGTTGGCGCCCTTGGTCAACTCGGCCATGACCCTCCGATTCGTCCGATCGTGGCTACAGCGTAAACGGGCGTGCGTAGGGTCGGCTGGTGCACAGGACCATCGACTGGGACGGCGATGCGGTCACGATCATCGACCAGACCGCGCTGCCGGTTGATTACCGCCTGTTGCGGCTGCGCACGGTCGACGAGCTGATCGACGCGATCCGTCGCCTGGCCGTGCGCGGAGCGCCGGCGCTGGGGGCGGCGGGCGCGCTCGGCGTGGTGCTCGCGGTCTGCGAGGGCGGCGACGTCCGGGCTGCGGCTCATCGAGTTGCGGCGGCCCGACCGACCGCGGTGAACCTCAGCTGGGGAGTGGCACGTGCGCTGGAGCGGCTGGACCAGGGTGCCGAAGCCGTGCTCGCCGAAGCCCTGGAAATTCTCGACGAGGACGAGCGGCTGAACCGGACCGCATCCGCTTGCGCCGCCGAGATCGTCCTGGAGTTGTGCGGTCGCCGGCCGCTGCGGTTGCTGAGTCATTGCAATGCCGGCCATCTCGCCACCGTGGCGTGGGGCAGCGCGCTGGGCGTCGTCTGGCATCTGCACGAGCGCGGACTGGTGGAGTCGGTGCTGGTCGACGAGACCCGACCACTGCTGCAGGGCGCCCGGCTCACCGCCTGGGAGCTGGCCCAGGCGGGTGTGCCGTACCGGGTGCAACCGGACGGCGCGGCCGCGGCGGCGATGGCGCGTGGCCTCGTCGACTGCGTGCTCGTCGGCGCCGACCGGATCGCGTCGAATGGCGACGTCGCCAACAAAATCGGCACCTACGGCTTGGCCATCGCGGCGCGTCACCACGATGTGCCTGTCGTCGTCGTGGCACCCTCGTCCACGATCGACGGGTCGCTTGGCACGGGTGCCGAAATCGCCATCGAGGAACGCGCGCCTGACGAACTGCGGACCTTTGCCGGGTCTGCCGTCACTCCGTTGGATGCCGCGGTGTTCAACCCCGCCTTCGACGTGACGCCGTTTGGATTGATCAGCGCGGTGGTCACCGAGCGCGGGCGCTACGCCCCGCCCTCGCTTTGACTGTGAAGCCTGGGCGTTGCGGGTGAAGCCTGGGCGTTGCGGGTGAAGCCTGGGCGAGGAATCGTCGATTTTTTCGCCCTGCGCTCACCGGCGAAGCCGTGGATTCACAATCAAAGCCGACGTTTCACACCGACGGGTCGATGTCAGCCCTCAATCTCGGCGAAACCCCACGATGTCGTGCTCTGAAGCGAGATCATGTATCTAGCCGCATATTGATCGCGGCGATTCCCCGGGGGGGCATGGCCTGAGCGCCATGGCGCACTGGGAGGTGTCCAATATGTCGTTTCTATTCGCAGCGCCAGAGGCGCTGGCAACGGCAGCAGCGAATCTGGCCGATATCGAATCGGCGTTGAACGCCGCCAACGTTGCCGCGAGAGCGCAGACGACGGCGGTACTGGCGGCGGGCGCCGACGAGATCTCAGCAGTAATCGCGACGCTGTTTTCCGGGCACGGCCAGGGATATCAGGCGATCAGCGCCCGGGCGGCGGCGTTTCATGATCAATTCGTGCAGACCTTGACTACCGGTGCGGCCTCGTATGCCAGTGCTGAAGCCACCGCCGCCACACCCCTGCAACCTGTCCTCACCGCGATCAATGCGCCCTTCCTGGCGCTGACCGGGCGTCCCCTGATCGGCAACGGAATCAACGGAGCCCCGGGCAGTGGGGCCAACGGCGGAGCCGGCGGAATCCTGATCGGCAGCGGCGGCAACGGCGGGTCCGGCGGGGCCGGTCAAAACGGAGGTGCCGGCGGCGCCGCGGGGCTGCTGGGCACCGGTGGGGCAGGCGGGGCGGGCGGTCCGGGCACCACCAACGGCGGCACCGGTGGAGCCGGTGGGCTCTTGTTCGGCGCTGGTGGCAGCGGTGGCGCCGGCGGATTCAACGCCGCGGGCTCCGGCGGCAACGGCGGCGCGGGCGGGGCAGGCGGGTTGTTCAGCTCGGGCGGCGCCGGTGGCGCGGGTGGCAGCGGTAACGGCGTCGGAGGCAACGGTGGGGCGGGCGGAGTCGGTGGCACCGCGGGGCTGTTCGGCAGCGGCGGGACTGGCGGGATGGGCGGGTACACCGAGACCGCCGTCGCGGGCCCGGGCGGTGCCGGCGGTGCCGGCGGGTTCGTCGGTAGCGGCGGTACCGGCGGCTTCGGCGGTGCGGGCGCCAAAGCCGGTGCAATCAACGGTGATGGCGGGGCCGGTGGCCACGGGGGCACCTTCGGCGGTGACGGCGGGACCGGCGGCACCGGCGGAGGCGGCGGCGCGATCAACGGTAGTGGCGGGGCCGGTGGGGCGGCCGGCATGTTCTTCGGCGATGGCGGGGACGGCGGCGCCGGTGGCGGTGGGGGCTTGTTTGCCGGTGACGGTGGGGCCGGTGGCGCGGCCGGCTTATTCGCCGGAGCCGGCGGCACGGGCGGTGCCGGCGGCACATCAGCCGCCATCGGCGGGAAGGGCGGGGCCGGCGGCCGCGCCGGCATGCTCATCGGAACCGGCGGCAGCGGTGGCGGCGGTGGTGCCGCCTCGAACGCCGCGATCGGCGGGGACGGTGGGGCCGGCGGCCAGGCGGGATTGCTCTTCGGCGAGGGCGGCGCCGGCGGCGCCGGCGGTACCAGCGCGATTATCGGTGGGAAGGGCGGGGCTGGTGGCACGGCCGGGCTGATCGGCAACGGCGGCCACGGTGGTGACGGCGGGATGAACGTCACCATCAACCCGAGCGGCGTCGGCGGCGACGGTGGTCAGGGTGGCAACGCCCTGCTGATCGGCAATGGCGGTGACGGCGGCAGCGGCGGCACCAGCGTCAACCCGGGCAAAGCCGGAAAGGCCGGCGCCGGCGGCACCGGCGGGGTGCTCGGTTTGGACGGATCGCCCGGGGTTCCGTAGTCCGATCCTGAGCTACTGCTGGTCTGCCGATGAATTTGCCTTCCGGTCGGAGTCTTACCAACCGGAAGGGAGGCACTCAATGCAGGTACAGCATGTGCTGGCGGTCGTTCCGGTGACCGACATCGAAGCGGCAACGCACTGGTACTCCGGCTTCTTCGGTGCGCCGCCTAGCAACAACCCGATGCCGACACTGGCCGAGTGGCGGTCGACCAGCACGGGCTGGATCCAGGTTTTCGCCGACGCGGAGAAGGCCGGCAGGACGGCGGTCAACCTCGCCGTCGAGGATTTGGATGCGGCGGTCGGTGATCTCGCCGAGCGCGGATACGCGCCGGGGGAGATCCAGGACGTGAACAAGGGAGTGCGGCTGTCGGCGCTGATCGACCCGGATGGCAACACGATCACCTTGATCAGCGGTTTTCGCGAAGTTTATTAACCGGCTATCGACCGAATATCACCGCGAGTTGACGCACGGCGGCGCGGCGACCCTCGACGGTCAGGGCTCCGGACGAGACCAAGTCGGCGAAATGAGCTGGATTCGTCGCTGCCGCAAGGGCTTCCACCGGGCCGCTCAAGGTGACGTCCGGCTCTGCCGTCGTAGGTTCGACGGTGTTCTCGTCGATGTGCAACGTGGTCGATCCCTCCGGCGTCGTCAGTTGCAGCACCAGGTCGACGCCGGGTCGTTCGGCTCGCACGTACGCCCGCACCGCCCTGGCGAGCCATTCGGGACGCACCTGATCGCCGGGATTGCGAGTGTGGAGCAGACGACGGCCCCATCGGGCGAACGCATTGACCACGTCCTCGAGCGCACGGCCCTCGTCGGTCAATTCGTAGACCTTCGCCGCGGCCGGTGGCGGCAGGTCGCGACGCGCGACCAAGCCGTTGTTTTCCAGATCCCGCAGCCGTGCCGCCAGCATGTCGGTCGCGATCGGTGACAGCCCATGCAGCAGATCGACATAACGGCGCGGACCGTCGAGCAGCTCCCGCACCACGAGCAATGTCCAGCGATCGCCAACCAGGTCAAGGCTTTTCGCCAGCGCGCAATGCTGACCGTACGACTTGGCTGCCACACCATGACCGTATCAGATACTTGCCTATACCAAGTTATCACTTGGTTTCTCCAAGTGATAGGCGTAGCTTCGGAGTGTCGGAAGGAACCACTATGACCGTCCTCGTCGATATCGACGCACGCCCGTCGCTGGAGCACTTGCTCGACATTCGCATCGAATTCGACCCGGTGCAGATCTTCCCGACGCCGGTAGGCACCCGGTTCACCTACGTGGTCCGGCGCGGGCGCTGCGAGGGTCCCCGCATCGCCGGCGACATCTTGCCGGGCGGCGGCGACTGGATACTGTTCGGCACCGACCGGGTGGCACGACTGGATGTTCGGGCCACGCTGCGGACGGACGACGGGGCGCACATCCACGTCACCAACACCGGCCGGGTGCACATGAGTCGTGCGGCGACCGACCGGTTCGCCGCGGGCGAGCTGATCCGGCACGACGAGATGATCGCCCGATCCAGCCCCCTGTTCGACACCGACGATCCCCGCTACCGGTGGCTCAACGCAATTCACACGGTGGCCATCAACGAGGTGTCGCTTTCTGAGGTCCGCTACCGAGTTTTCGCGGTCCGATGAGCGCGTTACGCGCCCTCTACCGGCGCTACCTACTGGCCTGGGAGTCCCGCGACGTCGACGCGATCGTCGCGCTCCATGCCGCAGACACCATGTTCTGGCTGCATCACGGCCGAGGCCCGGTGACCGGTCGTGTCGCCGTGCATGACGAGTTCACGGCCATGTTCGCCGCACTCCCCGGCTTCGGGTTCGACGTCCACCGAACCCAATTCGGTTCTCGGCATTGGGTTTTGGATTGGACGCTGACCTGTCTATTGCCGGAGGGCGACGGACCCGGTCGGGCGGTCAGCTGGGACTGCATCGATCTGGTGACCGTGACCGACGATTGGCAGGTGGCACGCAAGGACACGTTCGTCGACGGTGTCGCCTTCGGGCGCCTCGTCAGCGCGCGAAAAACGTTTGTTGAGGATCGGGCTGCTCCCGCGCTGGTGGACACGAACCGTAGCGACCACTAGAGATACCTTGAGAAGATGAGTGCTGTCGGCATCGTCCTCGTAGCACTCGCGATCGCCGTCGGAATCATCGGCATCGTGGTGCCGGTATTGCCGGGCACGCTGCTGGTGCTCGGTGCGATCGTGGTGTGGGCCGTCGTGGAGAACAACATCACCGCGTGGGTGACGCTCGGCGTGGTGGTCGTGCTGCTCGGTGCGGCGACATTTATCAAGTACACCTGGCCGGTGAAGCGGATGCGTGCCGCCGACGTGCGCACGCTGAGTTTGGCGGCGGGCGCGGGACTGGGCATCATTGGTTTCTTCGTGATCCCGGTGATCGGCCTGGCGATCGGCTTCGTGCTGGGCGTCTACGCGGCGGAACTGGCCGCCCGCGGAGACCAGCGGCTGGCATGGGCATCGACGAAGCACGCCGTGAAAGGCGTCGCGTTGTCGATGGGTGTCGAGCTCGCCGGCGCGCTGCTCGCCACGGTTGCGTGGGTGTTCGGGGTGTGCCTAACCCAGTTGGCATCTTGATTCATCTCGGCAGCCCGATATGCGCAGCGCCGGTAAATGCGCTGTCGTGGAGCCGATGACGGGAATCGAACCCGCGTATTCAGCTTGGGAAGTCGAACGGCGGCGTCTGGTCGGCTCTGTCGAGGTTTGCGCTGGTCTGCCGAGCTGGGCGAATCGTCTGGTCCTGTCCGCCCAAGTCCGGGGTTGTGGGCCTCAGTTGTGACATCGGTGTGACAACGAGGTGCTGATTTGCGAGGGGCGTTGGGGTGGGTCGGAAGGAGCATGACCCGCATCCGGTAGCAGTATGGTTCCCGGTCTGGCGACTTCGCCGCTCATCCGTCCGTTCGACCGGCAACTGAGGAGAAACATTCCGATGCGAGTGCTCGTCAGTCACGAGGACGACGACAGAGTCGGCGTTGACCTGCTTGGTCGCGTCGACGGACTCGAGGTCGTCATCTACGACCCCAGCGGGCCACTCTCACCTGAGCAGTGCGACGCTGCGATCCTGATCCCGCCGTACCGCAGCAGCCATCGCCCGATCCCGCTGTTGAAAGAACTCCGCGGCCTCCGCATGGTTCAGCTTCTGTCCGCGGGGGCCGACGAGTGGGCTTCTGACGTGCCGCCTGACGTCATCCTGGCCACCGCCCGCGGGGCACATGCCGGACCCGTCTCTGAGTGGGTGCTGTCAGCGATCCTGTGCCTCTACCGTCAGTGGCCGGCGCTCGTGGATTTCAAGCGGGAGCACACGTGGGCGCATCGTCGCGTTGCCGCCGACACTCTCGCTGGGAGCCGGGTGTTGATTCTCGGAGCGGGTGCAATTGGTGGGGCCGTCGCCGAGCGACTGCGGGCATTCGACGCTCTACCTGTCCTTATTGCCAGTCGGGAACGCGCCGGCGTGCTCAGCCCGGAAGCAGTGCCCGAGATTCTGCCGACGTGCGATGCGGTCGTTATTACCGCGCCGCTGACCGACTCGACGCAGGGCATGGTCGACGTGGCATTCCTCGGTGCACTCCCGGATGGCGCCCTGGTCGTCAACGCCGCCCGCGGCAAGATCGTTGACACCGACGCACTCGTAGCGGAGTTGCAGACTGGGCGACTGCGGGCGGCCCTCGACGTCACTGAGCCTGAGCCGCTGCCGGAAGACCATCGCCTCTGGGATTGCCCAGGCACGATCATCAGCCCTCACATGGCGCGGACCGTGCCAGGAACGAACGCCCTCTGCTACGCCGTGGCCGCAGAACAGATACGCACGTTCCTGAGTGGAGGATCGCCGTCGAACGCGGTGGTTGCCGGTAGCTGACGCGTTGCTCTTAGCGGGGAAGCGTGGCCCAGTGCGCGAATCAGCGAGTACATCGACGCAGCGAAGGATCAGGTCGCAGACTTCATCGCGCCGGGTGTCGTGGCCGGCAACGGCCTGGACGACGGTCCCCACTGACGCGCCACGAAGGCCGACCGCGCGAATTTGGACCCCGCCGCCACGTAGTGGTGGTGGGGCGGTTCGTATCGGAGGAGGGTTGAGGGCGCGGCGTTCCGGCTGATCGGTGCCGAAGCGCAGCAGCGGCAATTGGACCCGGAGAGCAGCAGGCGTGCTGCGGACCGCCGTTGTGGGCGACGAATGCTCGGCGCGATGGCGGAAACTTTGGCCGCAGGTATGAGATGGCAGGAGTTAATGAA